>NZ_VDMO01000013.1 GCF_006335125.1 Deinococcus radiopugnans ATCC 19172 | reverse complement strand
TATGGCGCGGAACAGCTGTGCCATGCGCTGCGGTGGAACCTGCCCGAGTTACCTGAGTTGGTCAGGCTACTGAGCACGCCGTTTCACGCATCAGGAGCGGCTTGAAGCTAAGATGTCCGGTACAGAGGAAAGGGAGCATTGTCCAGGACGATGACGGTGAGCCGATCGGGAATACAGTCCGCTGCCAGGGTGTCCAGATAAGCGATGACCTGCTCACCGTTGCACGTTCCTTCCAACTCGCGGACTTCCAGACGCTCTTCACGCCCGTGCAGGCTGTAGGTGCCGATGAGGTTGATCCGTCCAGACGATCCCCACCGCGTGGGGATCTTGAACTGTCGCCCAGAACCACGTCTGAACCAGGTCGCACCCACGGACAACATCAAAGAAAGACCGGTCTGATCGAGATATTTCAGGGTGAGCTTGCCGTCCAGTGCCCCCTTTTTAAGGTCTCCAGGGAGACCTGATGCTGCTGGGCGACTTCGGGGTCGAGCTTCTTTGCGGGTGAATATCTGGCTCGCTTCCAGCTGTACCCAAGCCGTCGGAGATGATTCGCCAGTGCGCGAGGTCGGATCACGATCCCGAACTGCTTTTCGATGTCTTCGCACAAGAGCGGAGCGTTCCAGAAGCGCTGTTCTTGCAGTTTCTCGTGGAGAAACTGCTCTATCCCCGGCGTGATCAGGGAAGGTTGTCCGGGTGGGCACTCATCCGCCAACCCAAGAATCCCACGCTCGGCGAAACGCGTCAGGTCGTTGTGAATCGCCTGATGGTTGCGACCAAAGTGCTTCGACAGTTGGGGGACACTCCACCCCTGTCGGTGAAGCCGCAAGATATTTGCCCGGAGGCGGGCCTTCGGGTGCGTGTGTGGACTGGTTTCCAGCGCACGGAGTTGGTCGTCATCTTCCCCAGAAATCGCAATACGTCGAGCAGGCCGGGCCATGCCTAAGTCTACTTCTTAAATGCGTTGTACTTAGGTCAAGGCTCCGCCCCCGAATGCCTTGAGACCGTTTACGAAGGGGGCTCGATGGTTCAGTCCCCTTCCGTCAGACGCCGCCTAACACTCTGCTGCTCCTCATGCACATGGATTGGGGTGCGTTCGACTGACCCTTCTTCAGCTCCGGCGCGCCGTCCGGCCCCAGTCAATCACTCGCTGGGCCAGCAGTTGCAGCAAGAACTTGCCCACGAAGCGCGGGTTGTGTTTGGCGTAGCGCTTCCACAGGCGGCGCGGCTCCATGATCAGGCGGAACAGCCATTCCAGCCCCAGCCGCTGCATGGCGGCAGGAGCCTGTTTCACGCGCCCCGAGTGAAAGTCAAAGGCCGCGCCCATGCCCAGCAGCACGGCGTCCAGTTGGGCCGTGTGTGCGGCCATCCAACGCTCCTGCTTGGGACAGCCGATGCCCACGAACACGATCCTGGCCCCCGAATCGATGATCTGCTGGGTGTACAGCGCGTCTTCTTCGGGCGTGGGTGGTCGGAACGGCGGGGCGATCAGGCAGGCGATCTCAATCCCCGGATAATTGGTGTGCAAGAAGAGGACAAATTCCTCCAGACTCTCGGAGGTGCCGCCGTACAGGGCGATGGGCACGCCTTCTCTGGCGGCGGCCTCGCAGACGTGCAGCATCAGGGTGGGACCGTAGACGCGTTCGGCCTGTGGCACCCCCAGCGCCTTCAAGGCCCACACCAGCGGCACGCCGTCGGAAGTCACCAGATCGGCCCCGTTGACCACGTCGCGGAACTCGGTGCTGTCGTTGGTTTCCATGACCATGTGCACGTTGGAAGCACACACATAGCGCGGTTGGGCGGCCTGCGTCCAGGCCATGATTCTTGCCGTAGCGTCCGCGTAGGTCGTGACGTCCACCCGCATCCCCAGAATCGAGCGCGAGGTCAGGGGCGAATTCAGGGCGGTGCTGCCAGCAGGGACGGCTGGCGGAGCAGATGCGCCGCGGCGCAGATCGGGTGAGGCGGGGGAAGACATCGTTCAGGGCTCCTTGATTGGGGCGGGCAGAGGGGCAAATTCGGAAGAAGCGGCTGGGGCAGCGGCCAACTGGCGGCGGTAGGTTTCCAGGGCAGCCAGCCCGAAGCCGAACACGCACCAGAACCAGATCCCCCCCTGCGGCCCCTCCAGGTACACATCGAAAGAGGCATTGATCAGGAAAGCCATCCAGTACGCGAAAATCCAGAGAAAGATATTGGCCCACAGCGTCTTTTGAGCCGCGCGCGCATGGTTGGAGGCGCGCAGCAAGCTCAAGCCGAAGGCCAGTTGCAGCGCCGCCCAGGCCAGAAAGCCCGGTACGCCGGAGCGGGCCAGGAAGGTCATATGGCCGTTGTGGGGATTTCTCAGAGAGCGGTCACTAGACACCTGATACCCATCAGAGTCGGCCAGATTGATGCCGTAACCCTTGCCGGTCCAGAAGTAGGGCCCATAGACGGTGTAGTCCACGATGTCACTCCACCAGTTCAGCCGCCAGGTGCGGGTCCCCTCACGAACATTAGAGCCTGAATCCCCGGTGATGCTCTGAACATTGAGCAGCAGAGATTCAGCAGAGATGTCACGTTGACTGCCGAGATTGACCCTAAAGTTGGTAGCAACCAGCAGGGTCAGCACCACAGCCACCAGATACAATGGGCGGCCCCAGCCGCTACGCGGGCGCAGCAACACGATAAACAGGGCGCTAGCAGCAATGGTCACCAGCGCGGCGCGGCCTGTAGAGATGGACAGAATCCCAAGTAGCATTAAGCCCCACCACAGCCATTCGTGCCCGGTCCGGCGGCTCTCCAGCGAAGCAAAACGATGCTGTAATCCCAGCAACAAGAAGGCCGTGACGCCCGCCAGATGAACCGCAATATCCCCGCCCTTTGGAAATAGCAGCGGTGTTCCGCTGCCAGGCCACTCAGGGATGACCCGCTCAAACAGTTTGAACACCACAATACTTATGGGTGCTGACAACAAAAACCAGGGTATGACGCGGGCGTACTGCCGCACTGCCCGCTCCAGCCAGTTCAGCCGCAGCAACAGCCCGGCCACGATCAGCGCAAAGGCCGCATACAGCCAGGTCACGCCGTCACGCAGCGCTTCTATCCCGTACTGACCAATGTAGGGCACGGTATTGAGCAGGCCGATGAGCATGAACACGCCCAGCAGCGCCAGCAGGCCACGGTGGTAGCGGATGCCCACGGTGCCTACCCGCCACAGCGCCAGCAGGCCGACTGCCAGTGCCATCTCGCCCACGAACAAGGGCGGCACCCCGATGTAGGAATAGCCCTTGCCCAGAAAGGCATAGCCGATCAACGAAACGCCAATAAACCCCAGAGCGAACTGGGACAGACGGGCCCACACGCGCGTCAGTCCGGCCAGCAGGACCATCAGCACACTCAGTGCCCCGGCCAGCAGCGGCTGCTTCACGGCCAGAATGCCCACCAGCAGCGCGGCCGTGAAGAGCGCCAGCCACACGGCCCATCCAGGCGCAGCGGGCGGCAAGCCCCCGGCGTCACGCCCTGCAGCGCGCAGCTGAGGCGACTCTACAAGCGACTTCACAAAGGGCCTGACCCGGTGGGTGCCGGGTGGCCCCGGGGGAACACACGGCGGATTCTTGACAGGCTGGACAGACGACTTGCAGACATGCTTCCCCCAGAAGTGATGCTTCGGTCAGTGGCCTTGCCCGAACCTGACCCGGACCGCGAAACCGATCAGAAGCTAGGCAGCAAGCCGCTAACAGAAAATTAATATCACAGGGTCTGTGACTGATCTGGTCTGCACAGCCAGCGCCGGGTGAACAGGCTCAGCAGACGGTGAAGGGGCTGACGGCCAGCCGTCTTGCCGTGGATACCGCGCAGGTAGGCCTGTCTATGTATTCCATCCAAACCAGAGGGAAGGGACCGACGTGGCCCCTTCCCTCTGAAGACGTGCCGAATGCTCAGTAGGCGACGGTGTAGTACGCCGTGTCGCTGACCCAGTCGGTCTGCGGCACCGGCTGGACCCCCGGGCTGGGCACCGGATCCACCACGATGCTCAGCGCCTGCGCCAGACCCTGGCTGGTCTTGGGTTTGACGGTGGCGAAGCTCTCGCCGTTCTGATAGCTGCTCAGCTGTGACAGGCTCAGCGGGTGGCGACTGGCAATGACCAGCACGCGGTTCAGGCCGTAGGGACCGGCCACGTCGAAGGTAAACTGATCGCCACTGGCGGGAAAGGCGCGGGTCTGCCCGGCGCGCACGTAGTTGCTGGCGCTGATGCGGTTGGGCAGGATCTGATCGGTGCTGCCGTCCGGATTGACGTTGAACAGGTACACGTAGGCGTTCTCGTTGACGCTGGTGTACAGCGTGATGTGCTCGCCGATGCGGTAGCTGGGGTTCTGCGTGCCGCTGCGGTCACGGTCCACCCACACGCGGGCGCTGAGGGTGGTGGGCACCGGATTCACGATGATGCTCTGCGCGCCGATCTTGGGCGCGGCAAAGGCCGGCGCGGCCACGCCCAGCAGGGCGGCGGAGACGGCGAGCAATAGGGCGGGCTTTTTCAGGGATGAACTCATGTCGGGCCTCCGGGGAAAGCGGCGACGCTCTGCCGAACTGGGACAGCTCCCAGAACGCTTTTTCGGCGCGTCTCGCTTGTGTCCTCACGCTACGCCGCGCCGCCTGACGCCCGGTGAAGGCCAGCTGACTGAAGGTGAGGAAGCTGACGTTCGGTTTCATGAGACCAAAAAATGACATGCAACGAAAAAGCAGCCCCCAACAAATGGAAGGCTGCCTCAATCCTGTGGCAGGGATACCAGGATTCGAACCTGAACAAACAGATCCAAAATCTGTTGTGCTGCCATTACACCATATCCCTACAGCGCTGCCGACACGGACGCACGGCGGACAAAAGTATAACGGCGGCGGGCGCGGGGGGTCAACTGCCGAATGGACGGCCTTTACCCGGCCTCCACACTGTGGGGCCTGCAACGGGCTGTGGGGCTGGAGGCTGCCACGCTGGCGGCATGACGTTTAAAAAAGGCGATCAGGTGAAATGGAACAGCCATGACGGCGAGGCGCAGGGCAAGGTGGTGCGCGTGGCCCACGAGGACGGCGAGGTCAGCGGCTTTCAGTACCGCGCCAGCCAGGACGATCCCCGTTACATCATCGAGGTCGAAGGCGGCAAGCAGGTCGCCCATACGGCGGACGCGCTCTCGAAAGCCTGAACCGGGGCCGGTTTGCCGTAGCATGGCAGGCGTGAGCATTCTGCCCGACTGGCGTATCCGCGAACTGGCCCACGCGGGCATGATCGACCCCTTTGAAGACCGTCTGGTCCGCACCGCCGAGAACCAGCAGGTCATCAGCTACGGCCTGAGCAGCTTCGGCTACGACCTGCGCTGCGCTGACGAGTGGAAGATCTTCACCAACGTCAACAGCGCCATCGTGGACCCCAAGCACTTCGACGAGCGCAGCTTCGTGGACATCAAGGCCGACGAGATCATTATTCCGCCGAATTCGTTTGCCCTGGCCCGCAGCCTGGAATACCTGAAGATTCCGGATACGGTGATGGTGGTGGCACTCGGCAAGTCCACGTATGCGCGTTGTGGCCTCGTCGCCAATGTCACGCCCCTGGAACCCGGATGGGAAGGGCACGTCACGCTGGAGTTCTCCAACACCACCCCTCTTCCCGCCAAGATGTACGCCTTCGAGGGCTGCGTTCAGCTGTTGTTTTTCGAGGGTGAGCGTCCCGAAGTCACGTATGGAGACCGCAAAGGCAAGTACCAGGGCCAGCGCGGCGTGACGCTGCCCAGGCTTTGAGCGTCCGTCCGCGCACCGACGCCGACTTCCCCGCGCTGGTGGAGGCGTTGCGCGCGACCCACCACGCCGACGCCTACCCCTCGGTGTGGCCTGCCGATCCCGCTGCCTTCCTTGCGCCGCCCCTGACGCTGGGGGCCTGGGTGGCCGAGGTCAGGGGCGTGCCTGTGGGTCAGGTGGTGCTGCGGGCCGCGCCGGAAACGGTGCCGGAATGGATCGCGGTGACCGGGTTGCCGCCGCAGAACGTCGCCTTCCTCTCGCGGCTGTTCGTCGCACCGGGGCATCAGGGACAGGGGCTGGCACGGGGGCTGTTCCGCGCCGCCTGGGCAGAGGCGCGCCGGCTGAATCGGCGGGCCATTCTGGATGTTCAGGCCGATGCCCCGGCCCCCATCGCCCTGTACGACAGCGAGGGCTGGGCGCGGGTGGCCACCCTACCGGCGCCGTGGACCGGGGCCGATGGTCGCCGTCCGCAGATTTATGTCTACGTCTCGCCCGCCTGAGCCGGCTTGGTCCCGTCTTCATCTCTGAACGCGGCTTGAGACTCCTCTCTCCCCAGGGCGCCGGTGGGCTGTCAGCCTTGCCCCATGCCAGACAAAGACGACAAGAACAGCGGCCACACCAGCCTGCCCGAGCAATACGAGCGCAGCAAGGAAGAGGTCAAGGAAATCGAAGACGGCCACAAGCCGTCCTTCAAGGGCAACAATGACCGCGAGGCCACTGCCGCTCGCAACACCGAGCACGACAGCCTGAAGGAAAAGAAGGACGTGGAAGAAGCGCGTTCGGTGCCGGCCACCAAGCAGGGCTGAGCACCACACGGCGGGCGGGGCCAGGAGGCAAATTCTCCTGGCCCTCTTTTCGTGCCTGTCCCGCTACAGTGCACCATGCCCGAACCCACCCGTCCAACTCCCGGAATCCTGGCGCTGGCCGCCCTGTTCACGTTTGCGGGCGTCATGCATTTCGCCGCGCCGCAATTCTTTGACCGGATCGTGCCGCCGGGCCTGCCCATGCCCGCACGCACCGCCACGCTGCTCAGCGGCGCGGCAGAACTGGCCGGTGGCCTGGGCCTGTTGCACCCGGCCACCCGGCCCGCCGCGCGCTGGGGACTGCTGGCGCTGCTGCTGGCCGTGTTTCCCGCCAACGTCTACATGGCGCAGGAGCCGCAGAAATTCGGCGTCCCGGCGTGGGTGGCCTGGGCCAGACTGCCGCTGCAGCCGGTGTTGATGTGGCTGGTGTGGCGGGCTGGGCGGAGCCGCACCCAGTCCTGACCTGCAACCCGGGCGCGACACGTATACTCCGCAGGGAAACACATTTGAAAGGGCGATGCTGACGTGCGGCGCGAGCCGTGCTGGGGCGGCTCAAAGAGAGGTGAGGATGCCAGCACTGCTGGGACTCGCGCGCGCAATAGACCGTTTTTCCTCCTGGCTGGGCGTCCTGATCGGCGGGGTTACGCTGCTGATGATCGGCGTGGGCCTCTTCAACGTGTTCGGGCGGTTCGCGGATCGCTACCTGGGCACCGAATTCAGCAGCAACTCGCTGCTGGAGCTGCAGTGGTACCTGTTCAGCGTCATTTTCCTGCTGGGCGGCGCGTACGTGCTGAGCCTGGACGAGCATGTGCGGGTGGACGTGCTGTACGGGCGACTGCCGCCCAAACGCCGGGCGCTGATCAACCTGGTGGGCACCGTGCTGTTCCTGCTGCCATTTTGCGTGATCGTGTTGTGGGTGGCGATTCCATGGTTCGGGCTCAGTTACGGCATTCAGGAGAGCAGTTCCGATCCGGGGGGGCTGCTGCGCTGGCCGATCAAGCTGCTGCTGCCCGTCGGCTTCGTGTTCCTGTTGATCCAGGGCGTCAGCGAGGCGATCAAGGCGGCAGGCGCGCTGACCGGTCATTACGAGTACCGCACCCAGGACGAGCTGGACGAGGTGGAAGCGCTGGCCGCCGACGTGCAGCTGGACCGCGCCGGGCTGGACGGGTTGCTGGTGGGCCTGCCCGACGAGGCGGAAGAGCAGATGAAGAACAATCAGAGGAACAACTAGTGGACGCCATCGGCCTGTGGATGTTCTTCGGCGCGTTCATCCTCATTTTCAGCGGTTTTCCGGTGGCCTTCGCGCTGGCCGGAACGGCCATCATCTTCGGGCTGATCGGGCTGGGCACCGGGCACTTCGACGCCCTGCTGCTGCGGGCCATGCCCGACCGCATCTTCGGCACCATGAGCAACTTCACCCTGCTGGCGATTCCGTACTTCGTGTTCATGGGCGGCATCCTGGGCAAGAGCGGGCTGGCCGAAGACCTGCTGCGCACGGCGGGGTTGCTGTTCGGGCGGCTGCGCGGCGGCATCGCGGTGGCCGTGGTGCTGGTGGGCCTGCTGCTGGCCGCCACGACGGGGGTGGTGGCCGCCACGGTGGTCACGATGGGCCTGATCAGCCTACCGATCATGCTGCGCTACGGCTACGACAAGGGGCTGGCCAGCGGCGTGATCGCGGCGTCCGGCACGCTGGGGCAGGTGATTCCGCCCAGCGTGGTGCTGGTGGTGCTGGGCAGCGAGCTGGGCGTGTCGGTGGGCGACCTGTTCCTGGGTTCGCTGGTGCCGGGGCTGATGCTGGCGGCACTGTACATCGTGTACGTGATCGTGCGCTCGGCCCTGAGTCCCACCCTGGCCCCGGCCATGCCTGCCGCCGAGCTGAACATCAAGCCCAGCGCCATGGCCCTGCAGGTGCTGCGCGCCATGATCCCGCCGCTGCTGCTGATCTTCGCGGTGCTGGGTTCGATCTTCTTCGGCCTCGCCACCGCCACCGAGGCCGGTTCGGTGGGCGCGCTGGGCGCGGTGCTGCTGGCGCTGGCCAACCGCAAGCTGACGCGTGCGGGGCTGTGGGAGGTCACGCTCTCCACCGCCCGCCTGACCACCTTCGTCATTTTCATCCTGATCGGCTCCACCTCGTTCTCACTGGTGTTCCGGGCGCTGGACGGCGACCTGTACATGCAGAACATCCTGGCCAATCTGCCGGGCGGCGTGCTGGGCTTCCTGATCCTGACCAATCTGGCGATTTTCATCCTGGGCTTCTTCCTGGATTTCTTCGAGATCGCTTTTATCCTGTTGCCCATCTTCGCGCCCGTGGCCCGTGACCTGGGCGTGGACATGATCTGGTACGGCATCCTGCTGGGCGTCAACCTCCAGACCAGCTTCCTGACGCCGCCGTTCGGGTTCTCGCTGTTCTACCTGCGCGGCATCGCGGGCAAGTATCTGGCGACGAGTGATATTTACCGGGGCGTGGTGCCGTTCATCTTCATCCAGCTGTTCGTGCTGGTGCTGTGCGTCGCCTTCCCCGGCCTGACCGGCCTGCGGGCAGCGGGGCCATAAGCAAACCTGTCGTCCTAGCCAGGCAAGAGGGAGGCCCGCACTGGAATCTGCGGGCCTCCCTCTTGTCTGCAGTGAGCCTCAGTCGTTGAAGTCCATCAGCGGCTTCTCGTTGATCTGGTGCCACGCGTGAATGGTGCGGCGGAAGGCGTTCCAGGGCGTGTAGACCTTCTTGTAATCCGCGTTCTTGGCCGAGTTCTCGGCGTGCAGTTCCTGGGTGGCCTTGTTGCCCGCCTTGAGGATGTCGGCCGAGTAACGGCGCAGCTGGGTGCCGCCCTTTTGCAGGCGCTGCAGCGCGGCCTGGTTCTTGGCATCGTAGTCGGCGGCCACCGCCAGGTTGGCCTCGGCGCAGGCACTCGCCAGGATTTCCTTGTACGCCTTGGGCAGCGCGGCGTAGGCTTTCTTGCCCACCATCAGGTCAAAGGTGGCGCCGGGTTCCCACCAGCCGGGGTAGTAGTAGTACTTGGCGGCCTTTTGCAGCCCCAGCTTCTCGTCGTCGTACGGCCCGACCCACTCGGCGGCGTCAATCGCGCCACGGTCCAGCGCCAGGTAGATCTCGCCGCCGGGCAGCACCTGCACGTTGACGCCCAGTTTCGCCATGACCTGCCCGCCGATGCCGGGAATGCGCATCTTGAGGCCCTTGAAGTCCGAGGCCTTCTTGACCTCCTTCTTGAACCAGCCGCCCATCTGCGCGGTGGTGTTGCCCGCCGGGAAGTTGATGATGCCGAAGTCGTCGTAGACCGCGCGAATCAGTTCCAGGCCGCCCGCGCTGTACAGCCAGGCGTTCTGCTCGGCGGCGGTCAGGCCGAAGGGCACGCCAGTGGCGAAGCCCAGCGTGGGGTTCTTGCCCACGTAGTAGTACCCGGCGCTGTGCCCGCACTCCACGGTGCCCTGCTGCACGGCGTCCAGCACCTGCAATCCCGGCACCAGTTCGCCCGCCTCATAGGCCCGGATGGTGAATTTGCCGTCGGTCATGGCACTGACGCGGTCGGCGATCATCTGCGCGCCGCCGAACAGCACGTCCAGGCTCTTGGGCCAGCTGGTGGCGCACTTCCAGCGCACGTTGCCGGTCTGGGCAAAGCTGTGCGGCGAGAACACGGTGCTGGCCGCAGCGGTGGCGGCGGCTCCCTTCAAGAACTTGCGGCGATCAATTCCCATGAATAGCCCTCCTGTCGGCGCCCCTGAACTGATGGTGCAGAGCGGCCTCTTGTTTTGAAGATGGGGCAGTATAGCGGGCAAACTTGACCGGAGCTTCACATCACACCGGGCCGCGGCCTGGGCGGGTCTGCAACAGCTCCAGCGCGGCCCGCAGCGGGGCGGGCAGGTCCACGGGCCGCCGCGAGGCGCGGTCCACGTACACATGCACGAAATGGCCCTGGGCGGCGGCCCCCACCGCCCCGTCCTGAAACACCGCCAGCTCGTAGCGCACGCTGCTGCGGCCCGCCCTGGCCACCCGCACGCCCACGCTCAGGGTCTCGGGAAAGGCGACGGGCGCGAAGAAGGCGCAGCCGGTGTCCACCACCAGCCCGATCACCTCTCCCCTTTCGATGTCCAGCGCGCCCTGGGCGGCCAGATAGGCGTTGACGGCCGTGTCGAAGTAGGCGTAGTAGGTCACGTTGTTGACGTGCCCGTACACGTCATTGTCGGCCCAGCGGGTCTGGATCGGGTGGTGGTAGGGGTAGGCGGCGCGGGGCTGGGGCGTGGGACGGGTCATGGGTCAGGGTAGAGCAGGCCCGCCCCGGTCAGAGCGCCACGCCCTCCGCTATCCTGCCCCGATGCGCCGATCCCTGCCCCTGCTGTGCCTGCTGCTGTGCGTCGGCGGCGCACCCTCTCCGGCAGCACAGGTTCCAGCAGCGCAGCAGGCAGACCTGACCCTGCAGCGCGAACCCGGCCTGGGCGCGGGCGTGCAGAGGGTGCTGCGCGGCCTGCCCTCCGGCGTGCGTGCGGGCGTGCTGGTGCAGGATCTACAGACGGGGCAGGTGCTCCAGGCGCGGCTGCCCGACACCCCGTTCATTCCCGCCAGCGCCAACAAATTGGTGATGGGAGCGGCCGTGCTGAACGAGCGTGGCGGCGCGGACGGCTGGTGGAGCAGCGAACTGACCGTGCCCGCCGCGCAGGTGGGGCGGGCACGGGTCAAGGCCGTGACCCTGCGCGGCAGCGGCGATCCCACCCTGAGCGTGTCGGGCGGCCCGTACAGCCTGCGTGCCCTGGCAAAACAGGCGTACGCGCGTGGCCTGCGCATGGTGGGTGAGGTCCGGCTGGACGACGCCCGGCTGGACCCGGACACCTGGAAAGACGCGCCCATCGGGGTGCCCATGACCGCCCTGCGCCTCGCCGAGTGGCATGACGCGCCGCCGCTGAGCCAGGCAACCGCACGGCAGCGGCTGGGTTCGGCCCTGATCGCGGAATTGCGACGCGCCGGCATCAGCGTGACCTCCGGGCAGGTGGGACCGGCCGCCCCCCTCAAGCCCTACCTCGCGCCCGCCCGCACCGATGAGCGGGGCCGGCCGCTGCCCCCCGATCCGGTGGTGCCCGTGAATCGCCGACCCGAGCAGGCGGTGGCCAGCGTACGGAGTGCCCCGGTGGCAAAATTCCTGGCCGCCACCCTGCGGCCCAGCGACAACCTGTGGGCCGAGGAACTCCTCGCCACGCTGGCCCGGCGCCCCGCCGGAAACGGCACGCTGGCCGGCGGGCTGGCCCGAGAACGGGCCTTTCTGGGCCGCATCGGCGTGGACCTTAGCGGCGTGGTGCTGGCCGACGGCAGCGGCCTGAGCCGCGAGGACCGCCTGACCCCCCGCGCCCTGGTAGCGTTGCTGCGGGTCATGTATGACCTGCCATACGGACTGTCCGGCACCCCTGTCGAGGGGTCAGGCTTCCCGGACCGGGTTTACCGCCAGCGCCAGAACGCCTTTGTCGAGGCGCTGCCCCAGGGGGGCACCGGAGAAAATGTTCCGGCCCACGATGGGCGCGGCGGCACGCTGGCCCGGCGTTTCCTGGGCGCGGGGCTGGACGTGCGCGCCAAGACCGGCACGCTACCCGGCGTCAGCAGCCTGGCCGGGTACGTCACCGCGAAAAGCGGGCACACCCTGGCCTTCGCTTTAATGATGAACGGTCCCGACGACACCCCGATCCTGACCCTGCGCGCCCTGCTGGACGAGACGGTGGCCGTGCTGGCGGCGGAGAACTGAGCGACGCGTAAACTAACGTTATGCGCCCCCTGCCCCTGCCCTTTCCCGACGAAACCGAAGCGCCGCACGTCACCGAACTGCGGTTCGCGGGCAGCGGCGTGACCGTGCGCGGGGCTTTCGAGCTGAACGAGTTCGCCACCCTGACCCCCGACAACCTGGAATTTCTGCGCCTGTATATCCGCGTGCGCGGCAACCTGAAGGAGGTGGAGCGCGTGCTGGGCGTCAGCTACCCCACTGTGCGCGCCCGTTTCGACACCCTGCTGCGCGCCATCGGTTACGAGCCCGAGCTGGCCGATCCCCAGGCCGAGATCCTGAGCAGCCTGGAGCGCGGCGAGATCACCCCGGACGAGGCCGCAAGGAAGCTGCGGCGTTAGCCGGGTAGCTCGTCCCAGACCACCCGCACCTCGCGCAGTTCCCCGTCCAGCTTCTCGCCCGCCTCGCGTCCGCCCTGGCGCAGATACCACTGCCGGGTGGGGTTGGCCTCCAGCACCCACAGGGCCAGATTCTCGAACCCCGCCGCGCTGAGCGCTCGCAGCATTTCCCCGAACAGCGCCCGCCCCAGCCCCTGACCTTGCACCGATTTCAGCGCGTACAGCGTCATCAGTTCGGCGCCGTAGCCAGGATGATCGCGGGCCGGGCCAGCCGAGGCGAAGGCCACCACCGTTTCATCCTGCTCGGCCACCAGCACGGTTTCCAGCCCCTGCGAAATGGTGCGCCTCCAACTCGTCTCGCGCCGTCCCCGCATGTCCTCGTTCGTCATGCGCTCCAGAAAGTCATCCGGCATCAGGCCCGCGTAGGTTTCACGCCAGCTGGTGATGTGGACGCGGGCGATGGCCGGGGCGTCGGCGGGGGTGGCGGGCGGATGACGGTGGGTGGATCAGTCATGGTGGAGTGTAAGCATTCCAGGCCCGGCGTGTGTTGGGCCGTCAACCCCCAGGGTCACGGACACCGCTCCCCGTCCCGGCCTATCCTTGACCCATGACCGCGCCCGCCGATTCTGCCCCCCACATTCACCTGCCGGACGGCTCGTGCTGCGCTCCCGAAGCCAGTTACAGCGGACGCTTCGCCCACCTGCACCAGCACACGCAGTACTCGCTGCTGGACGGCGCGGCCAAGCTCAAGGACTTGCTGAAGTGGGTCAAGCAGGTCACGCCCGAGGGCCAGGACGCCGCCTGCGCCATGACCGATCACGGCAACATGCACGGCGCGGTGCATTTCTACAACTACGCCCAAGCCGCGCAGGTCAAGCCGATCCTGGGCTACGAGGCCTACGTGGTGCCGGGCATGGGCACGCGCCGCGACAAGAAGCCCGGCGTCAGCGGCGAGAAGGGCATCTTCCACCTGACCCTGCTGGCCCGCGACTTCGAGGGCTACCAGAACCTGTGCCGCCTGAGCAGCCGGGGCTACACCGAGGGCTACTACTACAAGCCCCGAATTGACCACGAACTGCTGACCGAACACCACAAGGGGATCATCGCCTTCTCCGGCTGCCTGGGCAGTGAAGTGCAGCAGCTGCTGATGCAGGGGCGCGAGGACGAGGCCAGGCAGCGCCTGCTGTGGTACCGCGACCTCTTTGGCGAGAACTACTTCATCGAGATTCAGGATCACGGACTGCCGGAACAGGCGAAGAACAATCCGATCCTGAAAGCCTGGGCGCAGGAGCTGGGCATCGGCATGGTGGCGACGAACGACGGCCACTATGTCAAGAAGTCCGACGCCACCGCCCACGAGACGCTGCTGGCGATTCAGACGAAAGCCACGCTGGCCGACGAGAACCGCTTCAAGTTTCCCTGCGACGAGTTCTATGTCAAGGACTTAGATGAGATGCGCCGCGCCCTGCCCCCAGCCGAGTGGGGCGAGGAAGTCTTCGATAACACCGCCCGCATTGCTGACTTATGCAATGTAGACCTCCCCGTGGGCAAGAAGCGCGTGTATCAGATGCCCGCGCTGCCCATCCCCGAGGGCCGCACGATGGCCGAGGAATTGCGCGTGCAGACATATGCCGGGAGCCTCAAGCGCTACCCGCACCACGTCACCGAGGCGCTGCTGCGCGAGTACGCCGTGCGCAGTCTGGCGGCGCTGGAGCCGGAGGAGCGGGAGCGAGTGCTGTCTCGCACGAACGGCTGCGACGCCCGCACCTGCGACGAGGAAACACTGCTGACGCTGATCGCCTTCCTGGGCAGCGAGTGGGAGGCGCGCGGCAAGGCGGCGGGCGAGAAGTACACCCTCTACCCGGCGCTGGAAGTGATGGAGAAAGCGGCGGAAGAAGGCCCCCTGCCCGACTACGCCTGCACCGACTGGCAGCGCAGCAAGGGCGAGGCCAGCGACACGGCCATTCAGCTTGACCCCGGCAGCGAGGAAGAAACCTCCTGCCGCGCGCACCACACGCACGCCCTGGTGCTGCTGCGCCGCGCCGAGTACGAGCTGAGCGTTATCAACAACATGGGCTTCCCCGACTACTTCCTGATCGTGGCCGATTACATCAACTGGGCCAAGGATCAGGGCATCAGCGTGGGGCCGGGGCGCGGTTCGGGGGCGGGATCGCTGGTGGCCTACGCCATGCGAATCACCAACCTCGATCCGCTGGAATTCGAGCTGCTGTTCGAGCGCTTCCTGAATCCAGACCGCATTTCCATGCCCGACTTCGACATCGACTTCAACGATGCCCGCCGCGTGGAGGTCATCCAGTACGTGCAGGACAAGTACGGCGAGGACAAGGTGGCGCAGATTGCCACCTTTGGAACGATGGCGTCCAAGGCGTGCCTCAAGGACGTGGCGCGCGTGATGGGCCTGGAATACGCCAAGGTGGACAAGGTGTCCAAGTTGATTCCGATCAAGTTCGGCAAGAGCTACTCGCTGGAGCAGGCCCGCGAGGCGGTGCCGGACATCGCGCAACTGCTGGAGAGCGACGCGCAACTGCTGGAAGCCTACGAGTTCGCGCAGAAGCTGGAGGGGCTGACGCGCCACGCCTCCGTCCACGCCGCCGGGGTGGTGATCGGGCGCGACAAGCTGACTGATCTGGTGCCGGTGATGCGCGACACCTCCGGCATGGGCATGGTCTGCCAGTACGACATGAAGGCCGTCGAGGACATCGGCCTGATCAAGATGGACTTCCTGGGTCTGCGGACGCTGAGCTTTCTGGACGAGGCCAAGCGCATCATGCGCGAGTCGCAGAAGATCGAGATCGACTTCGACGCGATTCCCTTCGACGACGCCAAAACCTACGAGCTGATGAGCCGGGGCGACACCAAGGGCGTCTTTCAGCTCGAAGGCGCGGGCATTGCCGACGCCTCGCGCCGCCTGAAACCGCGCCGTCTGGCCGACATCATCGCCCTCTCGGCGCTGTACCGCCCCGGCCCGATGGAGAACATTCCCACCTACGTGCGCCGTCACCACGGGCTGGAGGAAGTCGATTACGTGCGCGATGGCTTCCCCACTTCCGCGCAGTTTCTAGAAAAGATTCTGGCCGAAACGTACGGCATTCCGGTGTATCAGGAACAGATCATGCAGATTGCCTCGGAAGTCGCGGGCTTCAGCCTGGGCGGGGCCGATTTGCTGCGCCGCGCGATGGGCAAGAAAGACGTGGCGGAGATGGCGAAGCAGCGCGACCTGTTTGTTGCGGGCGCGAAAACCAATGAAGTGCCGAAGGATGAGGCTAATAAACTCTTTGATCTGCTGGATGCGTTTGCGAATTACGGGTTCAACAAGAGTCATAGTGCCGCATACGGCGTCATCACCTATCAAACCGCGTGGCTGAAAGCCAACTACCCCGTCGAATTCATGGCCGCCCTGCTAACTGTAGAAAGGCGCGATTCCGACAAGGTGGCGGAGTACATCAGCGACGCGCGCAAGATGGACGTGAAGGTGCTGCCGCCGGACATCAACCGCTCGGCGCCGGATTTCGCGGTGGCGGGCGAGGAAATCCTGTTCGGGATGTACGCCATCAAGGGGCTGGGCGAGGCCGCCGTGCAGCGCATCCTGGAGGAGCGCGAGCGTGGCGGGCGCTTCAAGTCCTTCGCCGACTTCTGCTCGCGGGTGGACAACAAGACCTGCAACCGCAAGGCGCTGGAAAACCTGATCAAGAGCGGGGCCTTCGACGCCTTCGGGGAGCGGCGGCAACTGCTGGACAGCCTGGAAGAGACGCTGGCCTGGGCGCAGGGGGCCGCCTCCATGATCAGCAGCGGCATGGACGCGCTGTTCGGGCTGGAGGAAACCGCGCCGGAGCCGCCGCTCAAGGCTACGTTTACCCCACTGACCGATCTGGAACGCCTGAGCATCGAGAAGGACGCGCTGGGCCTGTACATCTCCGGCCACCCGCTGGAGCAGCACGAGGGGCTGCGCGAGGCGGCCAGTTGCCGCATCAGTGACCTGGACACCTGGTTTACCACCCAGAACGTCGCCCCCGGCAAGCGCATCAAGGCGGTGCTGGCGGGCATGGTGGAGAGCGTGGTTCGCAAGCCCACCAAATCCGGCGGCATGATGGCCCGCTTCATCCTGGCCGACGAGTCCGGGCAGACCGAGCTGGTGGCCTTCTCGCGCGCCTATGACCGCATTCAGGAAAAGCTGGTCAACGACACGCCCGCGCTGGTGATCGTGGAGCTGGAGTCCGAGGACGGCGGCCTGCGCGCCATTGCCGAGGAACTGGTGAGCATCGAGCAACTGGCCGAGGTGCCCAAGGTCATGTACGTGAACATCGATCTGGAAACCGCCAGCCCGGACGCCGTGGGCGAGTTTCAGAGCGTGCTGGACGAACACGCGGGCAGTATGCCCACCTACCTGCGGCTGCAAACGCCGGAGCAGTTCGTGGTCTACCAGCTCGATCACGGCATGGGCAGCCCCGACGCGATTAAAGTGCTGAACCAGACCTTCCCGTGGATGGACGCGTATCTGGCCTACGATCAGCAGACTATCCTGGGCCGCTTCGCGCCCAAGCCACCCGCATGGATGAACAAGCAGAACGGGGGCGGAGGAATGCGGGCGTGAGCGAAACGCGATCATTGAGGAGGTTTGTAGAGTGTGAACCCGTGGAGATACTGTCCCAGCTTTCCAGTCCTATTTATGGTGTGATAAACGGGTCTGTAAAGTCAGATGGAAGTGGCACTTTTATAGGTGAGCGCGTTATGATGACGGCTTGGCATGTTATTGCAGGATTGGCTATACAACATGGATTTGAGCTAAAAGAAGATAAAGAGTATAGATATGGACTAATGGATTTAGAGGAATTGCAGATTTATGTCAAGAGGCAAGTATCGGCGGAAGACGAGATTAATTTTAAGGCCACCCATATTTTTAGATCAGCCTTCTCGAATGATATTGTGATAGTCCTTCTGAAAGCGGTTAGCGCCAGAGAGGGTGAAGTCTGGGGGAAGCCAGTCAAATCCACTATCCTAGATTTTTTGCCACCTTTTCTTGAGAAGGAGGTGGTTGCCTTTGGATATACGGATCACGAAGATGTTTCTGGAAAGACAGGCAATGATATAATACAAGATATAAAGGCTATAGTTTCGCCCGGAATTATTACTAATGTGTACCCAGAATTCATGGGAAGTAATAATCCATTCCCAGGATTTATAGTGGAAACTGATATTCTCGGCGGGATGAGTGGTGGAGCCATATTTGACCCGAAAAGTATTGCTCTTAAAGGCGTTATAGTAGCATCAATAAGCGAAGGTGTAATAGATTCTAAAGCGGGCGACGAACTGCCATATGAAAGCACGTTTGATAAGATTAAAACTCAGATGAAAGTGCGTATACCAGAAAATAGCCCTTTAGGTAAAGCCGCCTATCTATGGCCGATTCTTGGGGATAGGTTTTCTTCTGCTGATATAAATGGTGGCGAGCCATTTAGCGTATACGATTTAGCTAATTGTAATGGCGATTTAAAAAAGTATGAGATACGAATAGTTAATGAGGATATTGTACAGCTACATTTAGATGATGATGAAGTTCGCTGCGTCGAACTTCTAGACTATATGCAGCGGAGAAACGATGCGAATTATCCAACTGTAAAAAAATCGGTTAGATATGCCCGTAACGTTCAAGATATATTGGAAAACTTGCCAGAAGATCTGCGTGAAGCGTGGGTGATTTTCTGACCGCCTCTCAGCGTCGCCATTAAATTGGCAACCAGTCCATGCCCCGGCGGAGGCATGAGACGGCTGGAGCTGGCTTACCGAATCAATTCCACACCCATTCTCAAATCCGGCAGCTTCGCCCAGTTCTTCTCTGCCGTCAGGATGCTCAGGCCGTGGGCTTCGGCAGCATCTGAGCAAGGCGTGACGCTCAGCCCGCCCTGACCGTCAAGTCCTCCACCGCGCCCACCCATCCCATCTTCTGCAACCGCTCCGTAATCAGCGAACGGTGGCACTCCTGCGCGTTCGCCTCGTAGCACAGCAGGCACACGCGCTCGCAGGCGGCCAGCGCCCCCAACTCCTCCAGCGCGTCCGTCTGCGTGGCGAGGTGCAGGGTGTACCCGGCCTTCATGGCGGCAAAGTCCTTGTCCAGCCGGTACATCTTGCGAAGCGTGGGCGGCGTGCCCAATGAGCGCATGTGGCGGTAGCCAATGCCCCGTTCCGCCAGCGCCAGCCCCAGCGCGGTCTTGCTGTAGCCGGGGCGGCGGCTCTGGGCGCGTTCGCGGGTGTCCACCAGCACGGTGACGCCGTGCGCGGCCAGCGTGTCCAGAAAGGCGTGCATCTCGGCACCTTCGTAGCCGATGGTCAGCAGCGTGGGCGGGGCGGTCATGGGGGCAGCGTAGCGGGCCGGGCGGCGGCGAACCGTGGTGGAGGTGCCGCCCGCCATTCGGGACAGGCGGCCACACCCCGCTCTAAAGTCTGGGGCATGAGCCTTCTGGAGACCGTCCGGCACCTCGCCCCCTACCTGGAACGCTGGCTGGAGTACGGGCGAGATTACCAGCGGATTCCCGGCGTGCAGGTGGCCGTGCGCGTGGGCGACGAACTCGCGGCGTCGTTCGCGCTGGGCACCGCCAACGAGGACACCAGCGAGGCGCTGACCACCCGGCACCTGTTCCGCATCGCCTCGCATTCCAAGACCTTCACGGCCACCGCCGTCTTTCAACTCGTGGAGGCGGGGAAGCTGCGCCTGGACGACACGGCGGGCCACTGGCTGCCGGAGCTGGCGGGTTCGCCCGCCGCCGACATGACCGTGCGGGCGCTGCTGGGCCACCAGTCCGGCATCAACCGCGACGGGGCCGACAGTGACTACTGGCAGCAACGGCACGCCTTCCCGGATCGGCAGACCCTGCTGGACTTCGCCCGCGCCGAGGCGGTCTATCCGCAGAACCAGCACTTCAAATACTCCAACATCGGCTACGGCCTGCTGGGCCTGATCGTGGAGGCGGCGGGGGGCGAGGAGTACGGCGATTACGTGGAGGCGCACATCACCGGCCCGCTGGGCCTGGGTGACCTGGGCGCGGAGTTGCCCCCGGAGCGCGAGGGCGAGTTGGCAACCGGCCACGGCGCCCGCCTGTTCGGCAACGATGCCCGCCGCACGCTGCCGTCCTCCGACACCCGCGCGCTGGCGGCGGCCACCGGCTTCTACGGCACCGCCGAGGCGCTGACCGCGTACTGGGCGCGGCACACCCTGGGTCATGACGGCCTGCTCTCGGACGCCTCCAAACGCCTGATGGCGCGGCGCGAGTCGGAAATCACCAAACCCACCCGGCGCGGCTACGGCCTGGGCCTGATTCTGGACGAGATCGGCGGGCGCACGCTGGTGGGCCACTCCGGGGGCTTTCCCGGCCACATCACGCAGTCGTGGCTCGATCCCAACACCGGGCTGTCGATCTCGGTGCTGACCAACACGCTGGGCGGCCCAGCCACCGAATGGGCGGGCAACCTGATCCGTCTGATCGATCTGGCGCACGAGAACACAGAGAAGCCGGCGGACACCGCGCACGATCTGGAGTCCTTCACCGGACGCTTCGCCAACGCCTGGGGCCTGTTCGACATCGTGAATCTGGGCGGGCGGCTGGTGGCCCTGACCCCGCTGGGTGACCCGTCGGCCACTGCAGTGAAACTGACTGTGCAGGACGCCGAGACCCTCTGCCCGGAACCAGAAGGCGGCTTCGGCTCGGTGGGCGAGGCGTACCACTTCGAGCGTTCAGAGGATGGTGAAATCCAGTGGGTGCGTCAGGGCGGTGGGCGCTCCTGGCCGCTGGCGGCGTTCCTGGCGGGAGTGGAGTAGCGTCCTTCCCTGCGCGTCAGGGCCAGCGCCGAACCCGCTACCCTGGGGGCATGGATCGTTGGCGGGCAATAGGCTGGAGGACAGTGGGCGTGAAGGCATGTGGACTCCTGCTCTGGAGCGGCGGCGTGGCGGGGGCCGCCCCGGCGGCCTGCGACAACCCGATGAGTCCGGTACAGGCGGGCTGGGTCTGGACCTACCGCGTGAGTTCCAGCGACGGCAAGAAACCCGCCTCCAGCTACGCGCTCAGCCGGGCGGCGACGGGAACGGGCTTTCAGGAACAGTCCACCAGCGCCGGAAAGCCGCTGGAAACGGCCCGGTACACCTGCGTCGGCGGCGCGCAGCTTGGCCTGCAGCCGCCCCGACTGGGCAGCATCACCCTGACCCGTGCGGCGGTCAGCGGGACGCAGGTGGCCGCCGCCCCGGCCTGGAAAGCGGGCGCGGCGTGGTCCCTGGTGTGGGAGCTGGAAGGCCGGCAGGGTCTGCTGAGCGGCAAGGCCACCCTGACGGCAAAGCGGCAGGTGCTGGGCCGCGAAAAGGTCAGCGTGCCCGCCGGCACCTTCGACGCCTGGAAGGTCCGGGTGGGCTACCGGGTGGTGGGCCGCGTGGGGCCGATCCCGCTGAACCGCGACATGAACGACTTCGAGGAATGGTACGCCGAGGGCGTGGGGCTGGTGAAATCGCAGAGCAGCTACAGCACCACTGAACTGCTGGCCCTCCAGAAATAACGCCCTTCAAAGGCCCGCGCTCACCATCTGTCCGATGAAAAACGGTGCGGACTGTCGCCAGTCACCGCACCGTTGCACCGTAGAACGCTGAAATCTGGGGTTACAGCCCGGCCTCGGCCAGGAAGGCGTCCAGCTTCTGCGGGCGGAAGCCGCTCAGGCTGTGGGCCACGTCGCCGCTGACCAGCGTGGGCACGCTGCGGCGGCCCCCGTTGACGCTCATGACGTACTCGGCGGCCTGGGCGTCCTGCTCGATGTTGATTTCCTGGAAGTCCAGGCCCTTGCCCGTCAGGGCGCGTTTGGCGGCGGTGCAGTCGGGGCACCAGCTGGTGGTGTACATCTTGATCATGGAAGTCCTCCTGGGTGGTGGTCGGGATGCGGTTTGTCCGTTCGGTCTTGCCGCCCCATCAGTTTACAAAATAAAGCAGGGATGGCAAGCCGCCGGGTTCATCAAAGGCGAACGGCCCACCACGCGGGCAGGCCGTTCGTTGCCCTGGGGGCTTACGCCGAGGCGGGGGCTTCGGCAGGCGCGTCCGCCTGGGGGGTGGACTGGGCCGGGGTGGTGGGCTCGGCAGCGCTCTGGGCCGCGGGGGCCTGGGCCTCCGACTGGGGAGCGGCGGCCACGCCGTCCTCACGCTCCTTCTTGGGCGCGGGCGCGGCGCGTGGGGTCATGATCATGTTCATGTCCATGCCCATCATGCTGGGGTTGCTTTCCGGCACGCCGATATCGGCCAGGGTCTCGGCCACGCGCACCAGAATGCGCTCGCCCAGCTCCGGGTGGGTGCGTTCGCGGCCACGGAACATGATGGTGACCTTGACCTTGTGGCCCTCTTCCAGAAAACGGCGCACGTGCCCGGTCTTGGTCTTGAAGTCGTGCGCGTCAATCTTGACCCGGAACTTGATGGCCTTGACTTCCTGGCCGCGCGCCCGCTTGCGGTTTTCTCGTTCGTTCTGCTGCTGCTCGTAGCGGAAGCGGCCATAATCGAGCAGGCGACAGACGGGCGGCACGGCCTGTGGACTGACCATTACCAGGTCCAGTCCCGCCTCACGCGCCATGTTCATGGCCTCGCGCGTGTCGATAATGCCCACCTGCTCACCCTCGCCGCCGATCAGACGAATCTGCCGGACGCGAATCTGCTCGTTGACCTTATGATCTTTCGCTATATTCATCACCTCCGCACGCCCCCTGCACGCTGGCAGCGCCACACAGTGGCGGATTAGGACGGCTGCATCCGCATTCACGCTCACAAGAGATGTTGCGGATAAACATGTCAGTTTACCACGCACGCCCCCGGTCTTTCTGTGGGCATGAACCTTCTGTCAAATGGGGACCCCTACGCTGACGCAGACACGTTTCTGCCATGCTTGCGGGTATGAGTGGCTTCTTCCCCCCCGCCCCGCCCCCCGCCCACACCCACCGGTACGGCCCGCAAAGCGCGCGCAACGCCGATCTGGAAGTGCTGCTGACCGACGGGCTGGGCGGGTTCGCACTCTCCAGCATGGCTGGGGTACCGACGCGCTGCTACTCGGGGCTGGTGGTCAGCCAGTTGCCGCCCGTACAGCGCTTCACCCACCTGGTCTCGCCGCTGGAGGTGCTGACCGTGGGCGGCGTGCGCCACACCCTGCACGCCCTGGAACTCGCTCCGGGCGTGTTCGAGGGGCGTGGCCTGGAGGTGCTGAGCGGCGTGACCCTGCGCGATCTGCTGCCCGAACGGGTGCAGGCGGTGGGCGGCGTGCGCGTGACGCGGCGCGTGGTCAGCCCGGCCCACGCGGGCGCGGCGGTCTACCTGTACACGGTGGACTCGCGCGAGGCGGTCACGCTGACGCTGGGCGGCTACTTCGTGGACCGCGACATGCACCACGTCCACACCGAGGCGCCCCGCCTGACGTTTGAGGCGAACGGGCCAGAGGTCACCGTGCGCGGCGAGCGCGGCACGCGGGTCCAGATTCATGCCCCGGACCCACAGCTCACCCCCCTGGCCCCCCAGCCGTTTCCCCAGCGCGTGTATTACCGCCACGACGCGGCTCGCGGCGAACCCGATCACGACTACGCGCTGGGCGCGGCGCTGTGGGAGGTTCAGTTTCCGGCAGGCGGCGGTGAGGTGGCGCTGGTGGTCCAGGGGCTGACCGACACCACCCCCGAGATTCCCGATCCCTGGCTGGCCTATGGGCAGGAGGCTGCCCGCCGCCGCGAACTGGTCGAACTGGCCCAGCAGACCTGCGGGGTGTCGGACGAACTGGTGGCCACGCTGGCGGTGGCGGCGGACGCGTATCTGGTGCGGCGCACCAATCCAGCCGGCACCAGCGTCATCGCGGGCTACCCGTGGTTTGCCGACTGGGGCCGCGACGCCATGATCTCGCTGACCGGCCTGACCCTGCTGACCGGACGGTTTGCCGAGGCCCGTGACCTGCTGGACACCTTCTTGCGCTCGGTGCGGCGCGGCCTGATTCCCAACCACTTCCACGAGGACGGCCAGGGGGCGGGCTACAACACGGTGGACGGGGCGCTGTGGCTGGCGGTGGCGCTGGAACGCTACGTGGCGGCCAGCGGCGATCTGGACTTTGCGCGGAAAGCCCTGCCCCAGCTCCGCGAGTTGCTGATCTGGCACCTGCGCGGCACCGATCACGGCGTCCGCAGCGACGCGTCAGACGGCCTGCTGCTGGCCGGAGAAGCGGGCGTACAACTGACCTGGATGGACGTGAAGATTGAGGACTGGGTGGTCACGCCGCGTCACGGCAAGCCCGTGGAGATTCAGGGGTTGTGGATCGCGGCGCTGGGCGCGGAAAAGCGGCTCTCGGAGGCGGTGGGAGAACAGCCGGAACTGACGGAGGCGTGGGCGCAGGCACGTGGCAGTTTCGGTCAGCTCTGGGACGGCCAGGCCTGGGCCGACGTGCTGGACGCGGACGGCCCCCTGGACCTCAGCGTGCGCCCCAACGCCGCCATCGCGCTGGCCCTGCCCGACACGCCCGCCACACCTGAGCAGGTGGAAGCCGCCGTCCGCCAGACCGAAACCGAGCTGCTGACGCCGCTGGGGCTGCACACCCTGTCGCCGCGTGATCCGCGCTACCGGGGCAACTACGGCGGCCCGCAGGTGCTGCGCGACGCCGCCTACCACCAGGGCACCGTGTGGCCCTGGCCGCTGACCGCGTACCTGGAACTGCTGCTCTCCCGCGGCGAGGTGGCGCAGGCCCGTGCCGCGCTGACCGGCCTGAGCGGCCACGTCTGGGAAGCGGGCGTCGGCCACGTCTCGGAGGTGTTCAGCGGGGACACGCTGACGCCGGGGGGCTGCCCCTTCCAGGCGTGGAGCGTGGCCGAGTTGCTGCGCGGCCATGTGCTGGTCAGGCAGGCTGAAGCGCAGCAGGCAGCTGCCCAAAACTAAGATGAAAACGTGTCCCAGAACGGATTCATTCCGGAGCACCAACACACTTATGGCTAGACACGCCAACTTGACGTCCACCAGACACTAACCCTAGCATCACGCCTATGCTTGGCCTCGCCCTTCCGCCCCAGGCCACCCAGGTGGGCCTGGCGGTGGATATTGCGGCCTTTGCCATGCACGGCGGCGAGTTGCGCGTGCTGCTGGTGCAGCGCGGCGAATTGCCGCACGCGCGGGACTGGGCGCTGCCCGGCGGCTTCGTGCAGCCCGGCGAGGAACTGCACGAGGCCGCTCTGCGCGAGCTGAGGACCGAGACCACCGTGCAGCTCGAACCACGCCACCTGGAGCAGTTCTACACGTTTGGCGAGGTGGGCCGCGATCCGCGCGGCCGCATCGTCAGCGTGGCGCATCTGGCGGTATTGCCGCACGGCACCGTCAGCGTCAGCGGCGGCGGGCACACCCTGGGCGCCGAATGGCTCAGCGCGCATCACCCGCCCCGGCTGGCCTTCGATCACCAGACGATCCTGACGCGGGCGCTGCTGCGGCTGCAACTGCGGCTGGAATACGCCAATCTGGCGCTGGAGTTCCTGCCCGACACGTTTACCCTGCCCGAATTGCAGACGGTCTACGAGGCGATCTTGAACCGCCAGCTGGACAAGCGCAACTTCCGCAAACGCCTGCTGGCCCAGGGCATCCTGACCCCCAGCGGCGAGCGGCGCAGCGGCGTGGGCCGCCCCGCGCAGCTGTACCGCCGGGCCAAGAACGTGCGGGTGGCGGCGCTGTAGACGGCAGGCTTATCCCCCGTAGCTTGCGCGGACGCGCCGCCACCCCTGCCGCAGCCCGATGTGCTGGGCGGGCAGCTCGTTCAGGGTAACGGCCTGCAGCCCACGCGCCGCCAACCCGCCGAGCAACAGTCGAAGCAGTTCGGGGGTCACCTCCGGGCCGTCGTGCAGCAGCACCACGCTGCCAGGCCGGACGCGGGCCAGGGTCTGCCGGGCCAGGGTGGCCGCGTCGGCAGCGGTCCAGTCCCGGCCCTCCACGTCCCACAGGACAATCTGCCGTCCGGCCAGCCGCGCCAGCACGCGGGTCAGCGGGCTGTGGCCCCCGTAGGGCGGGCGGTAGAGCAGCGGCCCGGCGGCCCCGGCGCGGGGATGCCAGCGAATCTGCCTCCATTCCTGCCCCGGCGTCAGCAGCAGCGCGTGGCGGTGCCAGCGCCCGTGAGCCTCGGTCTGGTGGGGGCTGTCCAGCAGCGTGTGCAGAAGGTCAGGATGCGCCTTGCCGGCGGGCGCGGTGACGAAGAAGGTGGCACGGGCATCGTGCTGGGCCAGGATGGCCAGCAGTTCGGGCGTGCGCGGCGAGGGGCCGTCGTCGAAAGTCAGGGCCACCCGGTCTGAGTCTCGCGGCCCACTGCCCAGTGCGCCCCAGCCAGCGGCGCGGCCCAGCACATCGGCCAGCACGGCGGCGAGGAGCCCGAGTGCGGGGAGGATCAGGAGGAAACGGTCAGAAGATTTTCGAAGGGCACAGGCGTCACGCATACGGCCTACGCTCCACCCTCCAGCCCTGTCTCGTGCCGGGTGGTCAGCAGGTGGCGGAAGACCACGTATCCCAGCGCGGTCAGCAGGGCCAGCGACGCCCCCGTGATGAACGGCCCCGTCGGCCCCAGCGTGCGGTAGGCGAAGGCCCCCACCAGCGGCCCCAGCGAGGTGCCCACGTTCTCCACGGTCATCAGCGCGCCCCAGGCGGCGGGGCGTTCGGCCTCGGGCAGGCGGCCCGTGACCAGCGCGGCCCAGCCGGGCATGATGAAGGCGTAGCCCACGCCCACCAGCGCGGCCAGCACGAACAGCGCCCACATCGGCGGCGTGGTGGCGATGCCGCCCAGGCCCAGCGCCAGCAGCGCGAAGCCCAGGGTGACGGCCAGCCGGGCGTGGCCTCCGTCGGCCACCTTCCCGGTCAGGGGCAAGCTGCCGAACGCCACCGCGCCCCCGGTGCCCAGCAGCGCCACCATGCCCCAGTACGTCAGGCCCAGATCGCGGTACAGCGTGAACAGCAGCGGCCCCAGCAGGGTCATGGTCAGGGTCTGCATAAAGGCGGCCGGGAACAGCGGGGCCAGCGCGCCCACCGCTGTTTTCAGGCGGGCGCGGCGGTTCGGCTGGCTCTCGGCGGTGGCGGCGCGGCGCAGGCGGTCCGGCACGAACAGGGCCGCCAGCAGGGCCACCGCCAGCACCGCCAGGACGATGGTGAATACCAGCGCGCGGGGGCGTTCGGCCAGCGCGCCCAGGAGCAGAAAGCCCGCGCCGATCAGCGGCATCACGCCCAGGCTGATGGCCGTGACCGCGCGGCCCTTGTGGCTGTCCCGGGTGGCGTCGGCGGTCAGGTTCATGGCCCCCGGCCACATGGCGCTGAAGCCCACGCCGTGCAGCGCCGCCGCCAGCAGCAGCACCCAGGCGGTGTGCGTCTCTGCCATGATTCCCAGCGCCAGCAACGACAGCGCTGCGCCCGCGAGCATCACCGCCCGCACGCCGAAGCGGCTGATCAGCGCCCCGGCCGGCCCGCGCATGACGGTGTCGCTGATGAAGTGGATGGTAAAGGCTGTGGCCGCCACCGCCACCGCGTCCGCCTTGGGCAGCCCCAGCAGCGTGCCAGTGGCCTGCGGCAGATACGCTCCGTACAACCCGCTGCGGACAAACTCCGAGCAGGCCAGCACCAGCGCGGCCACCAGCACGCCGGGCAGCGTGCCGGGTTTGACGGGCAGACGGTCCTGCCACGCGGCCACCACGCTCACGGTCCCACGCCCCCACAACCCCCGGCGGCAAACGGGGCCGTGCCTGCTAGCCTATGGCCGTGTCCGATTTCTCGGTGATCATTCCGGCCCGCAACGAGGCGGCGTACCTGCCCCTGACCCTGCGGGCGCTGGAGGCGCAGCGCAAGGCCCCCGCCGAGGTGATCGTGGTGGACAACGGCAGCACCGACAGCACCGTGGCGGTGGCGCAGGCCTGGGGCGCGCGGGTGCTGCACTGCACGCGGCCCGGCGTGGCCCGCGCCCGGCAGTGGGGCCTGGAGGCCGCCCGCAGCCCCTGGATCGCCACCACCGACGCGGACTCGTTGCCCAGCCCACAGTGGCTGCAGCGGCTGGACGCCGCCACCCCCGGACGGGCGGCCCTGTACGGCCCGATGGGCTTCTGCGGAGTGGCCCCCCACTGGCGCTGGCTTTCGCAGCAGGCCTACAGCGGCTTTCTGCACGGCTGCCGGGTGGTGGGCAAACCCAATCTGGCCGGGGCCAACATGGCCTTCTCGCGTCAGGCGGCGCTGCTGGCCGGCGGCTACCCGGAGGTAGAAGCCTACGAGGACGTGATGCTGGGACAGGCCCTCGCGCGGCTGGGCCCGGTGGCCTACGTGCCGGGCGCGCTGGTGCAGACCAGTGCCCGCCGACTGGAGCGGGGCGCGCTGCCCTTCGCGTGGCAGCACCTGCGCAACATCACTGGTCATACGCGAGGGTACTTTGAGGCGCCGCACCCAGACCCGCCGCGCTGAGACCAGCGGCGGCCAGCCCAGCCTCTGAAGGAAAGGGCACGTCACGCGGCATGCCCAGCGCCGCGGCGTACACGTCCAGCACCCGCGCCGCCACCCCGGCAGGCGTGGTCCCGGACGCAAAGTCGCGCGCCCCGGCCGACAGCCGGCCCCACAGCGCCGCGTCGCCCAGAATGGCCCGGGAGTGGTGGACCATCGCGTTCACGTCCGCCGGGGCCACCAGATAGCCGCTGCGCCCATGCGCCACGCTGCTCAGGGTGCCGCGGGCGCCCACCGCCACCACCGGCACGCCCATCAGCTCGGCCTCCTGCAGCACCAGCCCCTGCGTCTCGGTGTCGCTGGCGAACAGGAACAGTTCGGCCAGACGGTAATACGCGCCGATCTCGGTCCAGGGCTTGACCCCCAGAAAGCTCACGCGGCCCTCGATGCCCAGACGGCGGGCGTGCGCCTCCAGATGCACCCGTTCCGGCCCCTCGCCCAGCACCACCAGATGCGTGTCGGGCAGCTCGGCCACGGTGTCCAGCACGTGATCGAAGCGTTTCTCGCGGGCCAGCCGCCCCACGCTCAGCAGGCGGCGTTTGCCGGCCGGCCAGGGATTCTCGATGGCCGGAGCGGCGTGCAGCACTCGGGGGTCAATGCTGGTGGGAATCACCACCGGGTTGCGCACCCGCATGGCGTGCAGGACGTCCAACACCCCGGCGGTGGGCGTGATTACGGCGTCGGCCCGGCCGTACAGCAGGCCCATGATGCGGGTGACTGCCCCAGTGTGACGCTGCAGGGCCGTGACCCCCGGCACGTAGTGGGTGTACGCCTCGATGTGGGTGTGGTACGTCGCCACGTGCGGCACGTTCCATTTGCGGGCCAGCCGCGCCCCCGCCAGCCCCAGCGTCAGCGGGGTGTGGGTGTGCACGACGTCGTACTTCTGTTCAAAATCCTTGCGGGTGGGCCACGCCAGCCGGTAGGTGGGCAGGAACAGGTAGCTCAGGCTGGGCACGCGCCGCACGTCGGGCCGGGTGTCCACGTTGTCCGGAAAATCGGGGGCCACCACTTCCACGTGATGGCCCAGCGCCCTCAACTCGTCGCTCAGCAGGCCCACACTGGTCACGATGCCGTTCTGATCGGGCAAGAAGGTATCGGTGAACAGGCCGATGCGGAGCGGTCTCATCGGTTCCCGCCAGGAGACGTGCGTTCCGGGAGGGGCCATCCTGCGGGAAAAGGAGAGGTCTGAAGCATCGCTAGACAGGAGCATACGACGCCGGGAATGAGAGTGTCGTCCACCTTTGGTGGGGCGCCGCCGCATTCGCGCCGTGCGAACCCGTTACAGTTGCGGCATGTCTGCCCTGCCGTCCCGTCTGCTGGCCGCCCAGCTTCGCGCCGGGGCCTACGGCGCGTGGGCCGGCGGCCACCCCGGCGCCCCCGAGGTTGGCGTGACCGTGCCGGTTCAGGACGCGCCGCAGCTTGAGCGCGTGCTGGGCGCGGCGCAGGAGGCGGGTGCCAAGGTCACCGTGCTGGTCTCCCCCGTCCTGGCCGGCCTGGAGCCGGACGCCCTGTACGCCGCCGCCCAGGCCGGGCACGAGATCGCCGGGGCGGGCCTGCCGGACTCGCCCAGCGCGCTGGAGGCGGCCTCGGCCCAGCTGGTTCAAAGCTGGGCCGCCGACGGTCTGGGCCGCGCCAGCCTGCGCCGTCTGGCCGCGCAGGGCATCCGTCCGCTGCCGGCGCCGCTGGACACGCCGCAGCCGGGCCAGACCGTGCGCGTGCTGCCGGAACAGCTCGCAGAGGGGCTGGGGCACCTGCGGGCGCTGGGCTACCGGCCGGTGCCGGTGCGCGACGTGCCCGGCTGGCGGCCGGCCGGGCCGCGCGACCTGCTGCTGCACGTGTACACCCACACCGTGGAGGCCAACTTTGCCCGCGAGCACGGCGTGATCGATCTGGCCGTGCGCGCCGACGCCGTGATGCGGGTGGCCGCGCTGGATCACGCGCCCGCGCCGCTGCCCCTGCCGCGCGACACTCCCACCGCCGAGCTGCATCTGCACTCGCCGCGCATCGTGGGTCTGTCGGGCCGCAGCGCGCTGACCGCCTACCGCGCCTACCTGCGCAGCCTGAAAGACGTGGCCGCCGCCATGAAGGCCCGGCCCGAATTGCAGGAGGCCCAGGCCGTGTTCGCCGTGACCCTCTTTCACGCCCAGCTGGAGCAGGGCGGCTTTGCGCTGCTGCCGCTGCCGCCCCTGCGCGCCCGCGTGTACGGCCTGGGTTTCCGCGTGCTGCGGCTGGTGTACGGCACGGCCCGCCCGCCCAGCGAACCGCAGCCCAAGCTGGCGTGGATGACCCGCGAGGCGTTTCTGGCAAAGTACGGCTGAGCGGGCGGGGAGACCGCCCCCTATAGTTCCGGACATGCAGACTGTGGCCCAGACGCTCCTCAACCACCGTTCCATCCGGCAATTCAAACCCGATGAAATTCCGCAGGCCACCCTTGATGAGGTGCTGCACGAGGCCGTCGTGGGCACGTCCTCGTCGGGGAACCTCAACAGCTTCTCCATGATCGTGACCCGTGATCCGGCACGCAAGCGGCGGCTGTACGAACTGCACGGCGAGCAGGAGTTCGTGCTGCAGGCGCCGCTGGTCATCACCTTCTGCGCCGACTGGCACCGCACGCGGCAGTGGCTGCGGCTGCGCGGGGCGTGCGACAACTTCAACAACTTCCTGGGCTATCAGGTGGCCGCCAACGAGGCGATGCTGATCTCCCAGAGCGTGACGCTGGGCTTCGAGGCGCGGGGCTACGGCCTCTGCTACATGGGCACCACCTTGCAGGCCATGGGGAAGATTGCCGACTACCTTCAGCTGCCCCAAACCTGCCTGCCGATCACCACCATCGCGGTGGGCGTGCCCGACGAGCAACCCGAGCGGCGCGAGCGCCTGCCGCTGCGCGCCTATGTTCACGACGAAACGTACCGGGAGGCCAGCACAGCCGAGCTGGAAGACCTGTACCGGGCGCGCGAGGAGAGCGGCTGGCAGCGCTACATGTCCATGCCGCGCCTGCGGGCCATGTGCGAGGAAGGCGGCATCACCTCGCTGGCGCAGATGTACACCAGTCCCTACAAGTATGACCCGGAGGCCTACGCCGCCACCTCACGGCAGGTGCTGGACGCGCTGAGGGGGCGGGGGTTTCTGCCTGAGCCGCCGACGGACGAGGCTGTCCCTACCCCGGCAGGCTGAACCGCAGCGCCGTACCCTGCCCCGGCGTGCTGTCCACGTCCAGTTCTCCCCCGGCCAGGGCGACGCGTTCGCGCAGGCCGGTCAGGCCCAGGTGGCCCTGCTGGGCGCGGGCCTCGGCCTGCTGGGGCGTGAAGCCCTGGCCGTCGTCGCTGATCACCACCTCCACGCCGCCCTCCCCGAAGATCACGCGGATGGCGGCGCTGAGTGCCCCCGCATGCTTGTCCACGTTGTTCAGCGCCTCCTGCGCCAGCCGGAAGACGGTCAGCTCGGTGGCCGCGTCCAGGCGGCGTTCCTGGCCGCCCACCTCCAGCCGGGTGGGGGTCTGCGCCTGTCCGGCCAGCCATTCCAGCGCGGGCAGCAGCCCCAGATCGTCCAGCACGCTGGGGCGCAGGTTGCGGGCAAAGCGGCGCACGCTGTCCAGCGCGGCGTTCAGATCGGCCAGGATGTCGTCGGCGCGCTCCTTCTGCTCGCCGCTCAGCTCGCGCGCCAGCCGCGCCACCCGGCGGCCCGAGGCAGTCAGCACCTGCGCGGTATCGTCGTGCAGCTCGCGGCTGATGCGCCGCCGCTCCTCCTCCTGCGCCTGGGTGAACAGCGCGAGGTAGGTGCGCAGTTCGCTCTGGCGCGAGGTGGCGGCCTCCAGCGCCTGCCCGCGCCGGGTGATCTCGTCGGCCAGCGTCTGGAGTTCCGAGAGGTCACGGGCGACGAGCAGCACGCCGGAATCGGTTTCACCGGGGCCGGCCTCCACCGCGCTCAGGCGCACTTCCAGGCGGTACGGGCCGATCTGGATCTCGGCGCGGCCCCCGGCGTTGCGGGTGCGGGCCGCGTCCAGGGCGGCGTGCAGGGCGTCACGGGTGGCGGGGGTGGGCAGGGCCAGCAGGCGGCCCCCCACCAGCGGCCCGGTCAGCGGCTCCAGCAGGCGGGTGGCGGCGGGGTTGGCGTAGGTCACGGTGCCGCCCGCGTCCGCGCTGAGAATCAGGTCATGGGCGCCCTCGGCCAGCTGGCGGTAGCGGGCTTCCTCGCGCTCCAGCGCCGAGAGCAGCCGCACGCGGGTCAGGGTCTGGGTCACCTGATCGGCCACGCTGCGGGCCAGTTGCAGCGCGTGATCGCCGGGGGCCTCCGGGCCGGGATCGTCGGCGTACAGGAAGCCCAGGGGGCGGCCCTCGTCGCCCAGCGGCACGATCAGCCCGCTGCCGGCCACCGGGAGGCAGGCCCGCCGGGGCAGGGGGCGAGGGCCGCGCCCCAGCTGGGCTTTCAGCGCGGTCAGTTCCTCCGGGGTGGGCGGGTAGAGGTTGAACGTCGCGCAGCGGGCCACCTCACCCAGATCGTCGGTCAGGGCGATCAGCCCGCGCCCGGCGTTCAGGGCCAGGGTGGTCAGGCGCACCGCCCCGGCCAGCGCCGCGTCGTCCTGGCTGTCGCCCAGCACGCGGCCCACGTTCAGCAGCACGGCGGCCTCGCGCTCGCGGCGCAGCTCCTCCTCGTACAGTCGGGCGTTTTCCACCGCCAGCGACGCCTGTGCGGCAAACACGTCGGCCAGCGCCAGATCGTCGTCGTCCAGCGGCAGCGGCGCCTCCCAGTACAGCGTCAGGGTGCCGAAGACCCCGCTGCGGGTCACCAGCGGCAGCCCCAGCACGCCCTTGTAGGGGTAGCGGTTCTGGGCCAGCAGCTGCCGGGTGTAGCGGCTGCCTCCGCCGTAGTGGGCGGTGGCCAGGTCATGCGCGGCCACGGCCCCACGCCCCTGAGCGGCCCGTCCGGTCACGCCCGCCCCCATCTTGGCGCGCACCCGCAGCACGTACTCGCTGGGCAGGCCCACGGCGCTGCGGATGCTCAGGGTGCGTCCGTCCGGCTGGGCCTCGTACACCGCCGCCGCGTCGGCGCGGAACAGGGTCATGGCCCTCTCCAGCACCCGCGACAGGGTGTCACCCAGGTGCAGGCTGCCCGCCAGCGCCGCCCCGGCCTCGCGCAGCGCCTCGGCGGCGGCGCGTTTGCGGGTCTCGATGCCGTACAGGCGGGCATTGTCAATCGCCAGCGACGCCTGCTCGGCCAGCGCCAGCACCAGCCGGGCGTCGTCCTCGCTGGCGGTGGCGCCCGGCGTGCGGCTGTCCACGTACAGCACCCCCAGCGCCTGCCCCCGCGCGCTGAGGGCCGCGATCACGGCGGCTTCCGGGCTCAGTTCCAGCAGCCCCTGGGCCATCGGCGAGTCGGCGTCCCTGGCCCGCTCGAAGCGGATCGCCTCGCCGCGCCGGATCAGGGTTTCCATGCTGGTCGGGCCGACGCCCACGCCGCCGGTGAACGCCTCGTCGAAGCCGTGCGAGAACACGTCCCCGGTTCTGGCCCCATCCTCGCCAAATTCGTTGAACAGCGCCACGAAGGCGCGCGAGAAGCCCAGCGCCTGCGCCGCGCTCTGGGCCGTGCCGGTCAGCACCTCGGCCAAGTCCAGGCTGCCGCCCAGCCGGCGCACCAGCGCTTCCACCGTTTCGGCCACGCGCCCACGTCCGCGCCGGGCCTCACGGGCCTGCACGCCCTCCAGGGCCAGCGTCAGCAGCGGCGCCAGGGCCGAGAGTCCCGTCAGACCTGCGGGGCTGGCCCCCACACATTCCAGCACCCCGCAGCCAAACGGCAGACAGGCCAGCATGCCCTCTTCCAGCAGCTGGCCCCCGTCCAGCGCCCGGCGGGCCAGCGTGCCGTCACTGAGGCCCAGGCCGCGCCCCTCCTGGGCCAGCGTCTCCAGACGCCCGCCCGCCCCCTCGGCCACCCACACCTGCACGCCGTGGGCCGCCGTAACCTGACAGGCGTACTCGGCCAGCGCCGCCGCGAAGGCGCGGGCGGTCTGGGCGGCGGCGAGGGTGGGGGGCAGGGGGGTCATGGGGAGGCTCCGCCGTCTAAGGTTCTAAAGGTCTAAGAGTCTAAAGGTCTGAATGCTGAAAAGACCGCGCCCTGCGTACCGCGCCCTCATCTTTTCCCACACCCCACAACCCCTCACAGCATCTTCGGATCAATCCAGCCGCGCTTGATGCCGTACAGCACGGCCTCGGTGCGGCTGCCGACGCCCAGTTTGGAAAAGATGTTCGCCAGATGCACCTGCACCGTGCGCGGGCTGATGTCCAGATCGCGGGCAATTTCCTTGTTGGTGCGCCCGGTGGCGGCCACGCGCAGCACTTCCAGCTCGCGCGGGCTGAGATCGTCCTCGGGTGGGGTGGGCTGGGCGGCGGCGCTGAAGCGCTCCAGCACCTTGCGGGCCACGCTGGGGTGCAGCGCACTCTCCCCGGCGGCCACCGCCCGCACCGCGCCCAGCAGGTCGTCCTCGCTGGTGTTTTTCAGCAGGTAGCCCGCTGCTCCGGCCTCCAGCAGCGCAAACACGTAGGCGTCGTCGTCGTAGCTGGTCAGCACGAGGACGCCCACGCGCGGCTGCTCGGCCTTGATGGCGCGGGTGGCCTCGATGCCGTTCATGCCGGGCATCGACACGTCCATGAGGATCACGTCCGGTTTCAGGGCGCGGGCCTGGGCAATCGCCTCCTCGCCGCTGGCGGCCTCGCCGGCCACGTACAGGTCGGCCTCACCCTCCAGCAGTTCGCGGGTGCCCTTGCGCACCACCGGGTGATCGTCCACCAGCAGCAGCGCAATGCGGCGGGGCAGGCCCGTTTCGGAGGCTGGGTCGGAAGCCGGGTCGGAAGCGTGGGCAGAATCGGGCATGGGCGCAGAATACGCGGCCCGGCCCACAGGGCGGCCACAACAATGGGGCCATAACAATGGGGCCATCCCCACGAAGGAAGATGGCCCGCACGAAATTCGGAAACGCTCAGCTCTTGTTCAGGTCCTTCCAGAGAGTGCCGGTGCCGGCGTTGGCGAAGCTCAACATGGGGTTGAAGGTGTCCAGGCCCACGCCCTGCAGGTTGTCGCGGTAGGCCAGGATGCCCGGCTGGTTGGGCATGTAGATGTACCACGCCTGATCGATGGCCCGCTTGGCGATGTTGGAGTACAGCTCATTGCGCTTGTCGGTGTCGGTGATGCTGCGCGCCTCGTCGATCCAGGCGTCGATCTGGTCATCCTGGGCGTTGATGCGCGGGTTGTAGTACCCCTTGGAGCTGTAGAAGGTGTACACGAAGTTGTCCGGGTCGGCGTAGTCGGGCGCCCAGCCGGTGCTGACCATCGCCTCGGTGCCCTGGTTGCTGCCCTTGATGATGTCGCTCCATTCCTTGGCCACGATGTTCACGCGGAACTTGGGGTTGATGGATTCGATGTTCTTCTTGAGGATCTCCATGCTGGTCTGGGCGGCGGCGCTGCCCGCGCGGTAGGACACATTGACCGTGAAGCCCTTGTTCCACACCTGACCGTCCCAGGCCTTCTTGAAGTGCTCGGTGGCCGCGTCGATGTCGTACTGCGGCGGCTCAATGGACTCGTCGTAGCCGGGGAAGCCCAGCGGCAGCAGGAAGTTCAGCGGCTCGCCCTTGCCCTTCTGCACGTCCTGGATGTACTGCGGGGTGTTGAAGGCCGCCACGAAGCCCCGGCGCACGTCCACGTCGCTGAAGAAGTTGGCGGGGATGCCCTGGCCGTCCAGCTTGCCGCTGCCGATGGCGCCCTGGCCGCTGATCTTCTGGTTCATGCTGATGCCGAAGGCGCTGGTGTTGGGCAGGTCGTCCAGAATGGCGATGCCCGGCTTGCCCGCCAGCTGCGCCTCGATGATCGAGCGTCCGCCGGTTTCCACGATGTCGGCGTCGCCCTTCTCGAAGGCCTGCAGGCGCGCGGCCTGTTCAGGAATCTTCTGCAGAATCACGTTCTTGATCTTGGCCTTGTCGCCCCAGTAGTCCATGAACGCGGTGGCGGTGATGGCGGTGGCCGTCTTGTCCAGCAGCTTGTACGCGCCGGTGCCGCTGGGGTCCTGGGCCAGCGGGCTGCCGGTCAGGTCCTTGCCCACCGCGTCCTTCCAGGTGGCCTCGGTGCCGTCCCATTCGCCGATTTTCTTGGCGTGCTCGCTGTCCACAATCGCCTGACCGACGTACGCCAGCTTGGCCAGGAAGGCCGGATCGGCCTTGGGCAGCTTGAAGACCAGGGTCTGGCCGTCGCACTTCACCGCGTCGGTGATGCGCTGCCAGGTGATGCTGGTGTCGTCGTTGGCGTTGCTGCCGGTGCCCAGCAGGCTCTCCGAGAGGAACCAGTTGCCGCTGTCGCTGGTGTTGGTGACCAGGTTGCGGCGGAAGGTGTACTCGGCGTCCTTGCACTCGAAGGGGTTGCCGGTGTGGAACTTCACGCCGTCGCGCAGGGTGAAGCGGTAGCCCAGGCCGCCGTCCTCCTCTTCCCACTCGGTGGCCAGCAGCGGCTTGAGTTCGGACAGGCTGTTGCCCTGGTAGGTGACCAGCGTCTCGTACAGGTTTTCGACGACCTGGCCGCTGGCGGTGTCGTAGGTGGTGCCGGGGTCCAGCGTGGGAACGTCGGCAGATTCCTGAATGACCAGTACGCCGGTGGGTTCCGCGCCAGTGCCCGTATCGGTGGTCTCTGTCGTCGTCGTGGTGTCAGTCGTGGTTGTGGTCGTGTTGTTGGACTTGCACGCCGCCAGACTCAGGGTGAGGGTGGTCAGGGCGATGGCGCTCAGCAGTTTCTTGCCGACCAGCGGCTGGTGGGGGGTGGTCATGGGGTCACTCCTTGGAAAGGGTTAGAGAGGGGGAGGCGGACGGGGCAGGCTCCGATTGGGCTTTGGGCTGCCGGCGAGTCAGAAAGAGGATCGAAAAAATTGCCCCGGAGGGAACTTTCTCCAGCAGATCAGCCTAAACAGCGCCCATGAGAAAGAATTGGCAGGACGGCTAAGGTTTGCTCTACATACCCCTGGCTGGATCAGCTTCAAGGGACCTTGTCGGGAAGCGAGGACGCGGCGTGTGGCGACAAATCAGCGCTCCACACTGGCTTTCGCAGCCTCCAGAGCACCGACAATGAAAGACCTCCCACAGCCGATCTTGAGCGCCTTCGTGTAAGATTTCCTAATGACTGCTTCCTCTATTCCTGACTCCTTTCTGCTGCGCGGCACGGCGGCGGGCAACACGCTACGGCTGGTGGGCATGGAAGCCACGCGGGTCGTGGAAGACGCCCGCCTGCGCCACCATCTGAGCAAGACCGCCACCGCCGCGCTGGGACGCACGCTCACTGCTTCCGCCCTGCTGGCCGTGGTGCTGGGCAAGAAAGTCGACAGCCGCGTGACCGTGCGCGTCGAGGGCGGCGGCCCGGTGGGCTGGATCGTCGCGGAGGGCAGCGCCAGCGGTCAGGTGCGCGGCTACGTGCGCGAACCCGGCGCGGACCTGCCGCTGCGTGAATCGGACGGCAAGCTGGACGTGAGCGGCATTGTGGGGAACACCGGCGAACTGGCCGTGACGCGGCTGCTAGACAACGGCGAGCCGTACACCGGGAGCATCGAACTGGTCAGCGGCGAGATCGCCGAGGACATCAGCAGCTACCTGGGCGTTTCCGAGCAGATTCCCAACGCCGTGCTGCTGGGCGTCTACGAGGAAGGCGGGCGGGTGGCCCACGCGGGCGGCCTGCTGATTCAGGCCATGCCCGGCGTCTCGGACGAGACCCTGGCCCACCTGGAGGCCAACATCCGCGCGCTGGGCCAGATCACCGACGGCCTGCGCCGGGGAGGCATTCTGGACGTGATGAACCGCGTGACCGAGGGCCTGGGACTGACCCTGGCCCCCGGCGCGCAAGCGGCCCGTTTCGAGTGCCGCTGCTCGCGCCAGAAGGCCGAGGACAGCCTGAAATTCTTCAATGAGGAAGAACGCCAGGACATGATGGACACGGGCGGCCAGGAAGTCGTGTGCCACTGGTGCGGCGAGAAGTACCACATCAGCCCCGCCGAGATCGCCGCGCTGGACGCCCCGCCAGAACGGGCACGGGCGTAAGGACCCGTCGGGACCCCTCCCCAGCGGAGGGGCTTGTTACAGCTGTGCCTGCCAGACGTGTCCCGGATGCACCAGCGCCAGCGCCGCGCGCAGCCAGTCCGCCGCTTCAGAGGTCAGGGTGGGCCGCACGCGCCCAAAATCCTGCGCGTCCTTGCCACGCGGTTCGCGCCCTCCGGTGGCGGCCTTGAACAGCAGCGCCGCCTGCGGGGCCAGATACGGCAGGCCGGAGGCTGACCACAACCGGGCCTCGCTCAGCGGCAGCGTCACGCGCGGATCGCGGCGGTAGTGCCACAGGCCGCCGCCCAGATCGGTGAGCAGCAGGTCGAGCATCAGCACGTCCGGCAGATCGGGGTGGCGGGCGTGAATCTGGTGCAGGGGCGGCTGTAGCGGGGCCGTCCAGGGCCGGTACAGCCCGTTTTGCGGCGCGTCCAGCTTCCAGTCCGCAAGCAGTGACCGCAGCTGAGATTGGGCTGCCCGATCCACCGCCACGTCCAGATCGTCGTGGGGCCGCGCCACCACGCCCAGGTGCAGCTCCAGCGCCACGCCCCCGGCAAACATCCATGGGGCGTCCAGCCGGGCCAGCACCCCCGCCGCGAACTGGGCGGGAGCTAGGCCGACGGTGCGGGCGTAATGGGCGGCGGCCTCTGGCCTGAACGCCTCGTCCGCCGCCAGCCGTCCGTGGGCAAGAAACGCCTGCCGGTAACGCCCCGCCGCCTCACCATCGGCCAGCAGCAGCGCCCGCAAGGCCTGTTGTTCGGCCCGCCAGCCGCTGCCGTGATCGGGCAGCGCCAGCCGCCAGCCGGCGGGGTGCCGATATGTCTCACCGGCTGGGCGGTAACCCAGGGCCTCCAGGGTGCGGCGCTGGGCCTCGTTGGGCGGATCGGGCATCACGTCCAGATGCAGTTCGGGCACGTCCAGACCCGCCAGCGCGGGGACGCTGCCCGGCCCGCCGATCCCCACATGAAACACGCCCTCCTGCCGGTCTCCGGCCAGGTAATCGCCCAGCGCCGTTTTCAGCTCGTGGATCGCCGCGTGCAGGTCAGCCATGCCCCCAAGAAAGCATGGGTGAAGCCCAGCCCACAGCCGCTCTTATGCGCGGGAGGCCGGGACTGGCGATACTGACCGCATGAACGTCAAGGAAAGTGCCTTTGTGCTGCTCGGGCTGACGGCGGCGCTGGCCGGGTGCGACATGGGGCCGCAGCAGAACGCGGGCACGCCGCCCACCTCGCAGACCACGCCAGCGCCGGTCACCCCCACCCAGACCGCGACGGGGCAGACGGCCACCTCCACGCCAGCCGCCCCGGCCTCCACCGCCGAGGGCAGCGACGCCGCGCCCGACGCGCTGGGCCTGGAGGCGGGCGCGCGGCTGGCGAGCGAGCAGAACACGATTGACGTGGTGCAGCGCTTCGAGCCGGGGCTGGTGTACATCAGCACCGAGTTGCAGGTGGCGGCGCAGGATCCCTTCGGGATGATGGGCGGCGGCACGCAGGTGCAGCGCGGCGTGGGCAGCGGCTTTTTCGTGAACGACGCCGGAGACATCCTGACCAACTTCCACGTCGTGGCGGGCGAGGGTGGGGGCGGCGGTGGGGCCAGCCGGATCACCATCCGGGTGATGAACCAGGACAAGGCGGTCGAAGCCCGCGTGATCGGCTACGCGCCGCAGTACGATCTGGCGCTGATCCGCGCCGAGGGACTGGACCCTTCGCTGATCCGGCCCATTCCGCTGGGCGACAGCGACGCCCTGAAAGTGGGCCAGAAAGCCATTGCCATGGGCGCCCCCTTCGGCCTGGATTTCAGCGTCTCGGAGGGCATCATCAGCAGCACCGCGCGCCAGATTCCCATCGGGTTCTCGGCGGGCGGCGAGGGCATCACGCAAAAGGCCATCCAGACCGACGCGGCCATCAATCCCGGCAATTCCGGCGGGCCGCTACTGAACAGCGCGGGCGAGGTGATCGGCATCAACACGCAGATTCTCTCGCCCGCCGGGCAGGCCAGCGGCGTGGGCCAGAGCGCGGGCGTGGGCTTCGCCATTCCCATCAACGCGGCCAGGAACCTGCTGCCGCGCTTACAGGCGGCGAAGGGCGGCGAGGTCAGCCTGCCCAAGATCGGCGTCACAGTGGGGCTGGTGGCGCAGGGGCCGCAGGGCGGGGTGGCGGTGGGCCTGAGCCTGCTGACCAGTCAGGGCAAGCAGCAACTGGGACTGCCCGACACCGGTCTGGTGGTGGGCCAGGTGCAGCCCGGCACGCCCGCCGCCGAGGCCGGACTGAAGGGCGGTACCCGCGTCGAGCGGTTCCGGGGCGGCGCGGTCAGTCTGGGCGGCGACGTGATCGTGGCCGCCGACGGCCAGCCGGTGGACGCCCTGGAAGACCTGCAGGCCGCGCTGATCAACAAGAAAGAGGGCGACAGCGTGACCCTGACCGTGACGCGCGGCGGCAAAGAGCGTGAGGTCAAGGTCACGCTGGACGCGGCGGCCTTCGAGTAAAGCCCTCCCCGGTAGCCCTGCAAGATGACCCACGGTGAGACTGCCCCCTGTGAGACCCCCGAACCCATGACCCCCCTGGCCACCCACCTCTGGGAACAGCTGCGGCGCGAAGACCGCGAGTGGCTGCGGGCGCTGGCGCGGCAGGCGGGGCCGCACGCCCGCATGGCGCTGGTGGGCGGGGCGGTGCGCGACGCCTTTCTGGGGCACGCCCCGCTGGATCTGGACGTGGTGGCCGAGGGCACGAACGTGCAGGTGCTGGCCCGCGCGGGCGGGTTTCCGGCGCTGTACCACCCGGCCTTCCAGAACGCCACCGTCACCTTCCCGGATGGCCGCAATGCCGATCTGGTGCGTGCGCGCCGCGAGACGTACCCGGTGCCCGGCCGGAACCCGCTGCCCCAGCCGGGCACGCTGGAGGATGACCTGCGGCGGCGCGACTTCGCGGTCAACGCCCTGGCGCTGCTCGTCGGCCCGGACGGCGAACTGGCGCTGCTGGACGAGGTGGACGGCCTGGGCGAGCTGGAGGCGCGGGTGCTGCGGCCCCTGCACGCCCGCTCGTTCCACGAGGATGCCAGCCGGCTGGTGCGCGGGGCGCGGCTGGCCGCGCGGCTGGGCTTCACGCCAGACGCCGAACTGCTGCGGCAGGTGCCGGACGCGCTGGCGATGGCCGCGCAGACGCCCCGGCTGTGGGCCGAACTGCGCCTGCTGCTGTCGGAGGCGCGGCCCGGTGCGGCGGCCCGCACGCTGGCAGACTGGGGCGCGGGGGAACTGCTGCCCGGCGTGGAAGGGCTGGAGGCGCTGGATGCGTTGCAGGACGCCGGACAGCCGATCTCGCCCCAGCTGTACGCTGCCGCCGCGCTGCACGCCTCTGCCGAACCGGAGGCACTGGCCGAACGGATGGGGCTGGGAGACCGTCCCGGCGCGCTGCTGGCCCGCGCCCTGTCGGACGCCTACTTCTCAGACGGCACGCCGGAACGGGTGCTGCGCGGCCTGCTGCGCCCGGACGCCCCGGTGCCGCTGACCGGGCGCGACGTGCTGGCGCTGGGCGTGCCGCCGGGCCGCGCGGTGGGCAAGGCGCTGGCCCACCTGGCGCGGCTGCGCGAGGGCGGGCAGATCCGCAGCCAGGAGGAAGAGCGCGCGGCGCTGCAAAAGTACCTGGAGGCCGACGGGCACTAGGCCGCGCCCCTAGAATGGAGCGATATGCTCCTCAGCCTGCTGACCTCCAATCCCACGGCCTTCATCATCATTGCGCTGGCGCTGGTGCTGTCCCTGGCCGTCCACGAATTCGCCCACGCCTACACGGCAGACCGGCTGGGCGATCCCACGCCGCGCCGTTACGGGCGCGTGACCCTCAATCCCATCGCCCATCTGGATCCGGTGGGCACGCTGCTGCTGCTGGTGGCGGGCTTCGGGTTCGCCAAGCCGGTGCCGATCAACCCCAACAATCTGGGCCGCTGGGGCACGCTGTGGGTGGCCGCCGCCGGGCCGATCAGCAACATCATCATCGCTTTTCTGTGCGCCATTCTGCTCAAGGTGCTGCCCCCCACCACCATCACCCTGACCATCCTGCTGACGGTCATGAGCATCAACGTGGTGCTGGCCATCTTCAACCTGATTCCCATTCCGCTGCTGGACGGCAGCCGCATTCTGGGCGCGCTGGTGCCGTCGCTGGGCCGCAGTCTGTCGCAGTTCGAGGCCCAGCCGTTCAGCTTTCTGATCGTGATGGGCTTCATCTTCCTGGCCCGCGAACCCATCTTCAGGGTCATCCAGACCGTGCAGGGTTGGGTGCTGAGCGTGGTGGGGGTGTGAGGGCTGCGCCCGTCTAAAGGTCTAACCGTCTAAAGGCTGGGAGCAGAGATGGCGCACCGTCACCATCTTTCCCCACTCCCCACACGCCTCATACGGATTCCGCTTAATTCCTTAACCCAGCGGGAAAGCACCGCTGGGTTAATCCATACGCGGAACCCGTCTTCTTTCCTACTCGCGTCTGCTCGGATTTCATCGTTTTTGCAAACGATTCAATCGGAATCCGTATCAGTAGGTCTGCCCGTCCAGCACCCGGCCTTCCGGTTCCTGACCCTGCTGTAGGGTCAGCAGGAAGTCGCGGGTGAGGCTGGCCCCGCGCGCCACCAGATCGGTGGTGGTGCTGGCGATGTGCGGCGTGATGATCACGTTTTCCCGTTGCCACAGCGGGTGGCCCTGGGGCAAAGGTTCGGGATCGGTCACGTCCAGCGCGGCGCCGCCCAGCTGACCGGAATCCAGCGCGGCCAGCAGGTCAGCGGTGACGATCAGGTTGCCGCGTCCGGCATTCGCCAGCCACGCGCCGGGCTTGAGCTTGCCCAGCACGTCGGCGTTCACGATGCCGCGCGTCTCACTCGTGCTGGGCAGCAGCAACACCACCCAGTCGGCGCGCGACAGCAGCCCGTCGCGCTGCAACGCCGAGGTGCCGCTGCGAATGCCGTCCACCTCGGCCCCGAACGGCGTCAGCAGCCCTTCCAGGAGGTGTCCGATGTGACCGTAGCCCCAGATCACGACCTTCTGCCCGTCCAGCGTGTGCAACCCGGAATCGTTCGGGGTGCTGGTGGAACTCCACCGCCCCTCGTGCTGCGCGTCGCGGAAGCGGTGCAGGCCACGCATGGCCGCGAGCATCAGCGCCGCCACATGCACGGCCACGGCGCGGTCATGCAGGCGGTTGGCGTTGTACAGCGCCACGCCGTCCGGCAGATGCGGCTGCACGTGGTCAATCCCCGCGGTCAGGGTCAGCACCCATTTTAGGCCCGGCGTTTTCAGCAACTTCTCGCGGGTCTCGCCGCGCGCCAGCCACAGCACCACGCCGTCGGCAGCCTCGCTGGGCACCTGCTCGTGCGAGTAGAACCCGAAGTCCACGCCAGGAACGCTGTATTCGTCGTGGCCGGAGAGGGCGTGGAATTCGGGCAGATCAGGCAGGAGAACGCGCATGGGGTCTATTGTGGCGCACCCTCCGGCGGGTGCTGGGCCTGCCATTCTTCACGGGTCATTTCCATATGCACGTCGGTGCGCCCCACCTGCGGCGTGCGCCCCACCTCGCGGAAGCCGCAGGCGGCGAAAGCCCGCTGGGCACGGCGGTTGTGGGCGAAGGTGGTCAGGCGCACCCGCCGCAGCGGCACCTGTCGGCCCGCGAAGGCCCACGCCAGCAGCGCTGAAACCGCCTCGCGCCCGTAGCCCTGGCCCCACAGCGCGGGAAAGCCGATCATCACGCCCAGCGTGCCGGTGGTGGGGGTCAGCGGCGGCGAGGGCCGCAGGTCATACAGCTCGGCGCTGCCGATCATGGCGCCGCGCTCGTCCAGAATGCCGAAGCCCACGCGCTCGCCGCCGCGTTCCTCGTCCTGCATGACCTTGCGGAACAGCCACTCGGGCAGCCGGATCGGCTTGGCGTCGTTCCAGTCGGCCAGCTCACGGTCTTTGAAAAAGCCGTGCAGGATGTGCCACTCGCCGCCGTCCAGTTCCAGCATCGGCTTGAGGCGCACGCGCCCCCACTCCCCGCCCGCCGCCGGGAGATCCGGGGAGGCCGCGCCGTTCATCATGGATTGAGTTTAGCGCCCGGAGTAGAGAGTGGCCCCGCCGCCCGCACCACATCCCGCGTCAGGCGTTCCAGGTGAAAGGCGTCGCCCTCGGCGCGTTCCACCGTGCGGGTGTCGGGATCGATCACCAGCAGCGCCAGCACCTCTGGCCCCGCGTGCCGGATGCTGACGCCGGAATGGCCGCCCAGCGCCGCCTGATCAGCCGTTTCCAGATAGCTCCAGGCCGGCGCCGACGCTTTCATGCCCAGGTGCGCGGTGGGCAGGCGGCGGCGCGACAGTTCGCCTTCCAGCCACTCCAGCGCGTCCGGCAGGCCGGCGATCAATCCCTGCTCCAGATGCGGCGAGGGCTGGTTGTAGAGGACAGGCTGCCCGTCGCGGCGGCGCAGTGTCCCGCCCGCCGCCTGCACCAGCGCGTCCCCGGCGGCGATGTCCCACTCGCTGCGCGGCGACATGGTGAAGGTGGCGTCGGCCTCGTCGGCGCTCAGGCGGGCCAGCTTCAGCGCGATGCTGCCGCTGGGCACCATCCCCGGCAGGTCATGGCGGTTTAACTCGCGCCCGAATTCCGTGTCCGAGACGGCAACGCGCCAGCCTTCCGAACGCGGCCCACGGTTCACTTTCTGCCCGTTTTTCCAGACCCCCTGACCCACCACGCCCGCGAACAGTTCGTCTGTCGTCGGCGCGTAGACCACGCCCAGCACGGCGGCGTCCCCCATCGCCAGGCCGATGCTGACGCAGTAGTCCGCCGTGCCCTTGATGAATTCGCTGGTGCCGTCGATGGGATCGATGATCCAGACCCGTTCCTGCGACAGCCGCGCCGCGCTGTCGGTTTCTTCCTCGCTCAGCAGGCCGTCGTTGGGAAACGCCCCCGCCAGCCCCGCCACGATCAGCGCGGACGCCTCGCGGTCAGCCACCGTCACCGGGTCTTCCAGGCTGGTCTTGTGCTGCACGTCGAAGCCCACGGCGCGGTGGTGGAGCAGCAGCGCTCCAGCCTCGCGCGCCAGCCGGGAGGCCACCTCTAATTCACGGGTCAAGTCGGGGACGGTCATCCGCCCAGGATAGCCGCCGACGGGCACAGGTCACGCAGCACGCACACGCCGCAGGCCGGGTTGCGGGCACGGCAGGTCTGGCGGCCGTGGCGAATGGCCGCGACGTGAAAGGTGTAGCGGGCCGTCCACTCACGCGGCAGCACCTCGTCGAACCAGCGTTCCACCTTGACCGCGTTCCAGGCTTCGGGCACCAGTTCCAGCCGCCGCGCAATGCAGTGAATGTGCGTGTCCACCGGCATGGCGGGCCGCGCCAGATCGAACAGCAGCACGCAACTCGCCGTCTTCATGCCCACGCCGGGCAGGCTTTCCAGCAGTTGCCGCGCCGCCGTGTCGTCCAGATCACGGGTTTCCCGCAGCGAGAGGGTGGGGCGCGTTTCATCCAGCTCCGAGAGGAGCGAATAGATGTACCCGGCCTTGACGCGCGAGAGGCCGCCGCCCGCCGCCTTCAGCACGGCCTCGATACCGTCCGGGCCGTCCATCAGCGCCCCCTCCCAGCGCGGGTACGCGGCTTTCAGGCCCTGGAACTGCCGCCGCGTGATCGGGGCTGTGTTCTGCTGCGACAGGATGGTCTGAATCAGGCCGTCCAGAGGCTCGGCGGCGCGTCTGGGCTGCGGCGGATCGGGTAGATATTCCTCGGCCAGCCGGCGCACGATTTCGGGCAAGTGGGCGGGAGGCGGCTGTTGCTCGCTCAGCGGGCGTTTTTTTGAGGAGGGCGCAGGCGCAGTCACCCGGACAGGCTAGGGGGATGGAGAGCGGGAAACCGTAGCCAAGAGGAGCATAAACAAGTTCATTCAGACAGTTCAAATGCCTTGAGCAGTTTCAGGTGCAAAAGAGGGGAATTGCAATCAGCACGTGTAGCGCATTCCAATCGCGGCAAGAAACCTTCTTCGGAGCCCATATTCCTCGAAGGTGTGAATTCAATCACCTCGCCAATCTGGCTGATCCCCACATACTTGCGCCCCAGTACAAACGACTCCCAGGATCTGACATCCGCCATTTGAATGACGGAATCAAAGAGCCCATCCCAGTTTTCTGGATGTCCTATTCCTGCTGTAGAAGTAGACAGGATAGACGCAATAGCTGCTGTCGAAAGTTCCTCGTCCGTATACTCCGTCACGTTATTCTCACTGATCCAGACACCAGCTGTCGTCTGTGAATAAGCATGAAGGAGAATCTTCCCCTGATACTGGTATGCAGCCGCCAACTTTTCTGGATTTCCTTTTCGCATGGTTTTTTGAACCACATCAGTCAGTCTTCTCCAGGTTCGCAACACCCTAACCCTTGACCCCGCCGCGCCGTGCCTGCATGAACTTGACGACGATCGGAATCACGCTGACCACCAGCACCACGCCCACGATCAGCAGGATGTACTGATCCAGGTTGGGAATCAGGCCGCCCAGGTAATATGCCAGCCCGGTCACGCCCACGCCCCACAGCACCGCGCCGATCACGTTGTACAGCGTGAACAGCGCGAACGGCATGCGGCTCACGCCCGCCAGCGTCGGCACCAGCGTCCGCACGATGGGCACGAAGCGGGCCAGGATAACGGCCAGCGCCCCGTACTGCACGAAGAACTTCTCGGCCTGCGCCACGTATTCGGGCTTGAAAAAGCGCGAGTTCTGGTTGCTGAACACGGCGGGGCCGAAGCGCTGACCGATCCAGTACCCCGCCGAGCACCCGATGATGCCGCCCGCCACCACCGCCGCCATCACGGCCCACAGGTTCAGGCCGCTGTCGGGCGCTGCGGCCAGCAGGCCCGCCGCGATCAGCAGGCTGTCACCCGGCAGAAAAAAGCCCACCAGCAGCCCGGTTTCCGCGAAGACGATCAGAAAGATCCCCAGGTAGGAGGCGGACAGGATGGCTTGGGTCAGATCGTGCATCTAAGGCGACAGGCTATACGATCCGGGTGAGGGGCGGGTCATCCGAAAGAGGGTGAGGGGAGGCGCGTGGTTTCTGGGATCGCTGCTTGCGGTTAACCCCGCTATTTTGCGGCTCTGCAAGTCCGCCCCTACGGGGCACCCCCCCATCCAGGGAGGCAAGGGGTTTGCTGCGTGGCGCGATGAGCTGGGAGTCCTGGCTCCCCTCGACTTGCAAAGCTCCGCAGGAGAGGGGTTACCTCCTCACCGCGCCGGAACGCCCACCGCCCCCTCGTCATCCTCGCCGTCGTTCTTGACCCTGGGGGGCCGGGGCTTGCTGACCTGCTGGCGTCCGGCCATGGCGCGGCCCAGCGTGACCTCGTCGGCGTATTCCAGCGCGCCGCCCACCGGCAACCCGTAGGCGATGCGGCTGACGGTGGCGCCCAGCGGCTCCAGCAGACGCTGCAGGTACAGCGCGGTGGCGTCACCCTCCACGGTGGTGCCGGTAGCCAGAATGACCTCCTGCCCCTCGGTCACGCGCGGCAGTAGGGGCTTGATGTGCAATTGCTCGGGGCCGACGCCGTTCATGGGACTCAGCACGCCGTGCAGCACGTGGTACAGGCCGCGATACTCGCCGCTGCGCTCGATGGCAATCACGTCGCCGGGTTCCTCCACCACGCAGATCAGCGCCTGATCGCGGGCCGGATCGCTGCACACGTCGCAGACCTCGGCATCGGTGATGTTGAAGCACACCGGGCAGCTGTGCAGATCGCGCTTGGCCGACAGCAGCGAACCCGCCAGCCGCTCGATGTCCTCGCGCGGTTGCTCGAACAGGTAAAAGGCCAGCCGCTGCGCGCTCTTGGGGCCGATGCCCGGCAAACGCGACAGCTCACGGATCAGGGAGACGAGGGAAGGGGGGTACTTCATGGGTGGCTGCTCCGCAACGGGGGGCGGGACGCAGGACGCGGCGCGCGGTCAACAACCCCTTCCCGCCTTCCACCTCCCGCATACCACGCGCCGCGCACCGCGCACGTCTTCAAAATCCGGGAATCCCCAGCCCGCGCGTGGCGTCCTGCTGCAGGGCGTCGGCCTGGGCGCTGGCGTCCTGCAGGGCGACGAGCAGCAGGTCTTCCAGCGCTTCCACGTCGTCCGGATCCACGGCCTCGGGCTTGATCTTCAGGGCCGTGACCTTGCCGTGGCCGTTCATGGTCACCGTGACCAGACCGCTGGCCGTGCCTTCCACCGACTGGGCGGCCAGATTCTCCTGAATCTTGGCGGCGGCGCTCTGGGCCTGCTGCATCTGCTTCATCAGCTTCTTCATATCCATAGTGACTGCATTCTAGCCGGGGCGGTGTGGCCGGAAGGTGGACTGATGCGGGGGTGGCCGAACTCGCCTTTGTCCCGGCAGGGGCGGCGTATGGTGGGGGCAATGTTGCTCGATCAGCTCGGAAGGCCCCTGCGAGACCTGCGGATCAGCGTGACGGACCGCTGCAATCTGCGCTGCACCTATTGCATGCCCGCCGAGGTCTTCGGCCCCGACTACGCCTTCCTGCCGCGCACCGAACTGCTGAGCTTCGAGGAAATCGAGCGGCTGGCCCGCACCTTCGTCGGTCTGGGCGTGCAGAAGCTGCGCATCACCGGCGGCGAACCCACCCTGCGCCGCGACCTGCCAGAACTGATCTCGCGCCTCAGGCAGATCGACGGCGTGCAGGACATCGCCCTGACCACCAACGGGCTGCTGCTGCCGCGCCTGTCGGCGGACTTAAGGGCGGCGGGCCTGGACCGCGTGACGGTCAGCATCGACAGCCTCGATCCCGAGGTCTTCGGGCGCATGAATGGGCTGGGTACCCACCCACAGAAAGTGCTGGACGGCATCGAGGCCGCCCTGACGGCGGGCCTGGGCGTCAAGATCAACACGGTGGTGCAGCGCGGCGTCAATGAGGACGGGCTGCGAAATCTGTGGCTGGCCCTGCGCGACAAGGCGGTGCTGCGCTTTATCGAGTTTATGGACGTGGGCAACCACAACGGCTGGAACCTGGACAGCGTGGTGCCCTCGCGCGAGGTGCTGGCCCGCCTGAGCGCCGACGGGACCGGGGCGGAATTTCAGCCCGTGCGCCCCAACTACACGGGTGAGGTGGCCGCCCGTCACATCAGCGCGGACGGCCACGAGGTGGGCCTGATTTCCTCGGTCAGCGCGCCGTTCTGTGGCGACTGCTCGCGGGCGCGCATCTCGGCGGTGGGCGTGCTGTACACCTGCCTGTTCGCCGGCAGCGGCACCGATCTGCGCGCCCCCCTGCGCGCCGGGGCCGACGACGCGGCGATGCACGACCTGATTGCAGGCGTCTGGCGCGCACGCCGCGACCGCTACAGCGAGGAACGCGGCGAAATCACGCGCGGCCAGAAAGAGCGGCAGAAAGTCGAGATGTCGCACATCGGCGGCTGACCGCGCTGCAGGCCACCTGCGGTTCTGGCCGCCCCAATCTTGGCATCTGGATCTTTGCATCTGAGAGCCATTCACCATCCGAACTGGGGGCGCTGACCTGTTTCAGAGGGGTTCCCAGATGAGTGACTGTCCAGACAACCTTGTGTACCTCGGACACTAATCTTAAGATAGGCTTCAGCTCTGGCCCGTTGGTGGGAACGCACGCGGGAAGTGCCCTGGAGGGATGCATGGCGAAATACCCGCTGATCAAATCGACCCTGAAAGACCGGCTGCTGGGGGGCCATTACGCCGAGGGGCTGCCGCTGCCCAGCGAACCGCAACTGGCCCGCGAATTCGAGGTCTCGCGCATGACCGCCCGCCGCGCCATCGACGAACTGGAGCGTGAAGGCTACGTGTACCGCGTGCAGGGCGCGGGCACCTTTCCCACCGGCAAACGCTTCCGGCAGGGCACCTTCCGGGTGCGGCCCTTCAAGGAGTGGGCGCGGCACCCCGATCACCGCACCACCGTGCTGCGCGCCATGCAGATCGAGGCCACCCCGGAAATCGCCATCGTGCTGCAGATTCAGAGCGGTGATCCGGTGATCTTCGTCCACCGCCTGCGCAACGCCGGGGACGAGGCGCTGGTGATCGAGAAGCGCTACGTCAACGCCGCGCTGGCGCCGGGCCTGCTGGAGCAGAACCTGAGCGCCGAGAGCATCCACGAAACGATGGTCAGCATGGGCGTACCGATGGCCCGCGTCGAGCAGAATCTGGAAGCGGTCAACCTGCGCCAGGAGGAGGCCGACCTGCTGCGCGTGCCGCTGGGCACCGCCGCCTTCCTGCTCCGGCGCACCACCTACAGCGGCAGCAAACGCGCCAGCTACGTCAACTACTGGGTGCGCGGAGACCGCTACGCCTTCCAGGACACCTTCGAGCCGTGAATCCGCGCGGGGGCGGCAGCCTCTTCCTGCCCTTCCTTCTGCAAGACGAAACAACAAAAGCGCCGCCTCCTGATGGGGGCGGCGCTTTCTTCAGGACGGACGGTCTTAAGCGGCCTTGTTCTGGTGCGCGCCCTGGGCCGCGTCCACGAGGGCCTTGAAGGCTTCGGGTTCACGGGCAGCGATGTCGGCCAGCACCTTGCGGTTCAGGTCGATGCCGGCCAGACGCAGGCCACCGATGAAGGTGGAGTAGTTCATGCCGTGCAGGCGGGCGCCCGCGTTGATGCGCTGAATCCACAGGCGGCGGAAGTCGCGCTTCTTGTTGCGGCGGTCGCGGTACTCGTAGGTGGCCGCGTTCAGCAGGGTCTGGAAGGCGTTGCGGTACTGCTTGCTGCGCGAGCCCCAGAAGCCCTTGGCGCGCTTCAGCACCTTCTTGTGGCGGCGGCGGCGGACGATGCCGGTCTTGGCGCGGGGCATTACTTGCCTCCCTTATAGGGCAGCATCTTCTTCATGCGCGCCCACTCGCTCTGGGCCAGCACGAAGCCCTTGCCCTTGCCGCGAATCTCGTCGCCGCTCTTGCCGGTGTTCTGGTGGCGCTTGCCGCTCTTGAACGCCATCACTTTGCCCGTTCCGGTGATCTTGATCCGGCGCGTGGCGCTCTTGAGTGTCTTCATCTTGGGCATGGTAGGCCCTCCTGTGTAGTCCGCTCGCGCCGGCCTGGGCCGGGCTCACGTCTGGGGTTCGGGCCGCTCAGATTTCAGTCCTGCATCTGCGCCGTTGGTCTGCCCTGCCCCACTTGACCAAGAGAAGACTCTACACGAACCGGGGAGGGCACGGCAAGAGGGAGGCGGTTGGCTCAAGCTGTCCCCTGCCCGCCTGTGCGCCAACGCACGTCACAATGCGGTATGGAACTGCTGTCCGGTCTGCTGTCCTCGCTGGGCCTGTCGGGCGCTGCGGGGCTGAACGCCTACGTACCGCTGCTGGTGGTGGGCCTGCTGTCGCGCCTGGGCGTGCTGCACCTGAATGAGCCGTTTGGCCTGCTGGGCAACCCCTGGGTCTTGCTGGCCGTGGGCGTGATCGGACTGCTGGATTTCGTGGGCGACAAGATTCCCGGCATCGACACCGCGCTGCATCTGGTGGGCGGCCTGATCAACACGGTGGCGGGCGCGGTGCTGTTTGCCGCGCAGACCGGCGTGGCCGACGTGCCCCCGGCCCTGAGTCTGGCGCTGGGCGTGATCGTGGCGGGCGGAGTGCATGCCACCCGCACGGCGGTGCGCCCGGTCGCCACAGTCACCACGGGCGGGCTGGGCAATCCGCTGGTCAGCACCCTGGAGGACGGCACCAGTCTGCTGCTCTCGTTGCTGGCCGTGTTCGTGCCCCTTCTGGCCGTGCTCCTGCTGGCTGCCGTGGTCTTCGTGGGCTACAGGTTATGGACGCGGCGACGGGGGCGCCGGGCGCTGTAGCCGTTTCAGACCGACAACCGATCGGACGGCGGGAGAGGCCCGATCACCTCTCCCGCCGTCTTGCGGCGGTGTGCCAGCCCACATCAGGCGCCATGTCACGCCGAAAACGGCTTAAACTTCACCCCAAGCGCGACATTCGGGCTCCTTTTCCGCATCTTCTGCAATCCGTATCTCAGAATCTAGCCAAATGTCAAAAAATATTTTGACAAAAAGCAATTCCCTCTCTAGGCTCTGAACATGCGGAGCGCGAACGGTGCAGGTCGCGCGTGCAGGGAGGAACGCCATGAAACTGATCACGGCAGTCGTCAGGCCCGAACGGGTTCAACACGTTAAAGAGGCGTTGTTTCAGGCGGGGATCAGCGGCATCACGCTCTCGCGGGTCAGCGGCCACGGCGGCGAGCAGGAAATCGTGGAGCACTACCGGGGCACGCGCGTGATGATCGAGTTCCGCGACAAGGTGGAAATCCGCATGGCGGTCAGCGAACCGTTCGAGCAGGCGGCCATCGACGCCATCTGCCGGGGCGCCCGCACCGGGGAAGTGGGCGACGGCAAAATCTTCGTGCAGCCGCTGGAGCGCGTCATCCGCATCCGCACTGGTGAGGAAGGCAACTCGGCCCTGACGCCCGTCACCGAGAAAAAGCTGGCCCCGGTATGACCGCAACATCCTCAAGGAGTGTGAAGTCCATGAGCCTGACGCCTTTTCTCCGGACACCCCTTCCCCTGATCGTGGCCCTGGGCGGCGTGGCCCTGGCGCAGGACGCGGCACCGACGCTCAACACTGGCGACACCGCCTGGATGCTGGTCTCGGCGGCGCTGGTGCTGCTGATGACGCCGGGCCTGGCCCTGTTTTACGGCGGCCTGACCCGCGCCCAGAGCGTGCTGAACACCATGATGATGAGCGTGGTCTCGATAGGCCTGGTGGGCGTGCTGTGGATGCTGGCGGGCTACAGCATCGCTTTCGGGGAGGGGGGCAACGCCTTCGTGGGCTCGCTGGCGAATGTTGGCCTGAACGGCCTGACCGACGGGTTGACCGGCACCATTCCCACCTCCGTCTTCGCGGCGTTTCAGGCCATGTTCGCCATCATCGCCCTGGCCCTGATCTCGGGCGCGGTGGTGGAGCGCATGCGCTTCGGGGCCTTTGTGTTGTTCGGGGGGCTGTGGACGCTATTGATCTACTCGCCGCTGGCCCACTGGGTCTGGAGCGCCGACGGCTGGCTGTTCAAGGCCGGGGCGCTGGACTTCGCGGGCGGCACAGTGATTCATCTCTCGGCGGGCATCAGCGCCCTGGTGGCGGCCTTCGTGCTGGGGCCGCGCATCGGCTTTCCGCGCAGTGCCCACGTGCCGCACAATGTGCCGCTGGTGTTGCTGGGTGCGGGGCTGCTGTGGTTCGGCTGGATGGGCTTCAACGCGGGCAGCGCGCTGGCGGCCAACCAGACCGCCGGGCTGGCCTTTCTGACCACGCTGATCGCTCCGGCCGCCGCCATGCTGACGTGGCTGGGGCTGGAAAGCAGCCGGGGCAAGCCCACCGCCGTGGGGGCCGCCACCGGCCTGGTGGTGGGACTGGTGGCCATCACCCCCGCCTGCGCCTTCGTCAGCCCCTGGGCCGCCGTCATCGTGGGCGCAGCGGGGGCCGCCGCCAGTTACGGCGCGGTGCAGCTCAAGCACCGTCTGGGCGCAGATGACACGCTGGACGTGTTCGCGTGTCACGGCGTCGCCGGCATCGTGGGCGCGCTGCTGACCGGGGCGCTGGCGTGGACGACGGGCCAGGGCAGACCGGTGGGTGAGCAGATGGCGATCCAGTTGCTCAGCGTGGCGGCCTCGCTGGTCTGGGCCGGCGCGGGGTCGTTTATTCTGCTGAAACTGGTCAGCGTGGTCATGCCGCTGCGGATTCCGGCCAGCCAGGAAGTGGGCGGCATCGACATCAGCGCGCACAGCGAGCAGGGCTACGCCGACAGCGAAACCGGGCTGGGGGCGCCGGTCTTCGTGGGGGGCGACTGAGCCTCACCTTCAGCCCTCCACCTGTTCAGCGCCCGCCGCCCTGCAGCCAGCCCCGCCCGCATCTCCGGCGGCTGGCTGCAGTGCGGTCAGCGGGGCGTTTCCTGGCGTGATCCCTGGCCTGTCCGGAAGAGGTGAATAACACCGTCTTGCTCTGATTCCAGAGCATCCGGGAACCCCACCAGATGTTCGTCCATCGCCACAAGACGGGAGTGTTGCCACTCGCTTCGCTCGGGTTCGTCTTCGACTCACCGCATTTTGGGATAAGGCCGCGCCAGGGACGCTTGCCCCCCCAGGCATTTGTAAAGGCTGTGTTACGATACCGGGTGAGTCTGACGCAACTGTGACAAAGAGGGTCGGGCCGCCGCAATTTCTGGAGTTCACCCCAAATACCTCATCCCCCCAAGGATGGGGCTTTTGAAGCGGCTGAAACTCGTGGGATTTGCCGGAACAGCAGGAAAAGGAGGAGTGAAGTTTTGGACGTCTCAAGTAAGGTCTTAAGTGAACTGGCGCAGCGGGAAGCGGCGCTGGACGCGCAGATCGAAGCGGCGCGCGAGGAAGCCCGGCAAACCGTAGCGGCTGCCGAGGCGCGGGCCGCTGGGATCATGCGGGACGCCGAGGCACGGGCGACGGCCATGCAGGCCCAGCACGACGAGCAGCTGGCGGCGGAAGTGGCCCGCATCCGCGAGGAAGCCGGAGCGCAGGCCCGCACGCAGGCGCAGGCCACGCGTGAGCAGGCCAACGCCAAGCTGGGGCACGCCGTCGAAACCATCATGCGGGCGGTGCTGCCGTGATCAACCCGATGCAGCAAGTCGTGATCGCGACTCGCAGCCGCAGCAGCGACGCGGTCATCACGGCCCTGCAAGACGCGGGGGTGTTGCATCTCAAACCCATCACTGGCGGCCCCCTCAACACCGGCTCGCTGACCGAGGGGGACGCCCAGTCCCGCCGTGAAGACGAGCGGCTGCTGGCCCGCGCCGACAGCACCATCGCCGAGCTGGGCAGTTACCGCCCGGCGCCCACCCCGCTGCCGGATTCCGGGCAGTGGGCCGCCATCGTCGAGGGTGCGGCGCAGCCGGTCTCGGTGCTGGCGCGCAACCGTCAGGAACTGCAGGCCGACGCCGACGTCGAGCGGGCCTACGGCGACGCCGTGCGGGCGCTGGCCCGCATGGCCGGCCCGTTAGACCGCAGCCGCCGCCTGAGCCTGCTGCCCTTCCTGCTGCAGCCCAGCGACGACGTCGCGGAACTGGACGCCGCGCTGCGCGAGACCCTGCCCGAACGGTACGCCCTGGCCACCGAAACGGTGGGGCAAAACCGCGTGGGCCTGGTAGTGACGCTGGCGCGCGAGCGTGACGTGGCGCGTGCGGCGCTGGGCAAGGTTCGTCTGGGCGAGTTGCGTCTGCCGGGCCGGTTCGACGGCCTGCCGCTGGGCGACGCCTCCGCCGAGATGGACCGCATCAAGCGCGACGGCGCGGCGCGGCAGGGGCAACTGAACGCGGAGCGTGACGCGCTGGCCAAGCAGCACGGCCCGGCGCTGTACGCGGTGCGCGACGCCCTGAAAGACCGCGTGGCGGTGCACGACGTCCGCGCCGTGTCCGCCCGCGGCAAGTACAGCCTGGTCATGCAGGGCTTCGTGCCGGTGGACCGGGTACCCGCGCTGAATGCGGCGCTGGGCAGCTTCGGCGACGCGGTCAGCTACGAACTGCACCCCGTCGACGAGCTGCACGACGACACCGTGCCGGTGCAGCTCAAGAACAGTGACTACGTCAGCCGCTTCAGCGTGGTCATGGGGCTGCTCAGCCTGCCCAAGTACGGCACCTTCGACCCCACCTGGGTGATTGCGGTGTTCTTCCCGCTGTTCTTCGGCATCATCATCGCCGACATCGGCTACGGCCTGCTGTTCTTGTGGTTCGGCATGTGGCTGCTGGGCAAGGCCCGCCGCAATGAGGGCTGGGACCTGAGCTTCTTCGGTGCGTTTGTGCCGCCCGCCACCCTGAGCAATCTGGGCTACGTGGTTAACGTCATGGCCGCGTGGTGCATCGGCTGGGGCTTCCTGACCGGCGAGATGTTCGGCACGCTGCTTGAGCACCTGCATTTCTTCTACATCAACCCGGAACTGCTCAACAACCTGTGGGGCTGGACCGGCATCACCTACGTGGAAGAGGCGGGCATCACCCACCGCGGCCTGGTGCCGATCCTGTTCCCCCGTCTGGAAACTGCGTATTTCAGCAACGTGGCGCTGGTGTTCTCGCTGCTGTTCGGCATCCTTCAGGTGCTGTGGGCCTGGGGCATCCGCGTTCAGCAGGGGCTCAAGCACCACGACAGCGCCCACGTCTGGGAGGGCCTGGCCCTCTTCGGCAGCACCGTCGCGCTGATCTGCATGGCCTTCGCCACCCGCGCGGGCAAGGACTTCGGCCAGTTCACCAACTTCTCCAGTCCCCTCGTGCTGCTGATGTACGCCGGTTTCGCCCTGTTTGTGGTGGGCTGGATCATCGTGATCAAGCAGTTCCCGCTGCTGCCCATCGAACTGATGTCGCAGGGTGCGGCGGTCCTCAGCTACGCCCGTATCTTCGCCGTGGGGCTGGTCAGCGCCATCCTGGCCCGGCTGTGCACCGATCTGGGCTGGAGCCTGTACGAGAACATCGGCGTGCTGGGCATTCTGCTGGGCCTGCTGGTCGGCGTCATCCTGCACTTCTTCGTGCTGGCGCTGACCCTGATCGGCCACATCGTGCAGCCCATCCGTCTTCAGATGGTGGAGTTCCTGAACCCCACCGGTTTCAACAACGACACCAGCCCCGCCTACAACCCCCTTCGCCGCCTGAGCCCCAGCACTGAATCCAGCGCCGGGCAGGTCAAATAACTCCAGGAGTGTTCACCATGACCAAATACAACAAGATCGTCCTCGCTTCCCTCGTGCTCGCCCTCGCCACCAGCGGTCTGGCCCAGACCGAAGTGGCCGTCAACGACGACATGTACCGCGGTCTGCGCGCCCTGGGCGCGGGTCTGGCCCTGGGCCTGGGCGCCGTCGGCACCGGCATCGCGCAGGCGCGCATCGGTTCGAGCCTGGTCGGCGCCGTCGCCGAGGACCCCAGCAAGGCCGGCAGCCTGCTGCTGTACTTCCTGATTCCCGAAACGCTGGTCATCTTCGGCTTCCTCGCGCTGTTCATCCTGAACTGATATGGCCCTGGACAAGCTGCTGCAAAACGAAGCCCAGACCGAGATCGAGCGCATCCGCGCCGAGGCCAGGGAACGTGCCGACGCAATTGTGGCGGCGGCCAACGAGCGCGCCGAGGCGCTGGTCTCGGGCCGCACCCGCGCGCTGGACACCGCCCGTCAGGCCGGTCTGGTGCGCGCCCGCAGCGCCGCGGACCTGGACAGCAATGCCCAGCGTCTGGCGGCCACCGACTCCCTGCAGACCCAGGCCTTCCAGACCGCCGAGCAGTACATCCGCAGCTCGGTCAGCGCCCCCGAGTACCCGCAGATCATGATCAAACTGATCAGCGAGGGCCTTCAGGCGCTGCCCGGCGCGGTGGCGGTGGAAACCCAGAGCAGCGAGCAGGACGCCGCGCGCCGCGCCCTGGAGTTCCTGGGCGGCGAGGCGGCCACGCTGGAGGTGCGCGTCAACGACAGCGTGCAGACCGGCGTGCGCCTGATCGGCCCGGACGGCAAGACCAGCATTCAGAACACGCTGGTGGGCCGCCTGGAGCGCGTGCGTGAGGAACTGGCGCCGCAGATCACCCGGCTGCTGGCCGAGTAGGAGACGCGATGCCCGACGATTACTCGTACATCAATACGCGCGTGCGCGTCATGCGCACCAAGCTGCTGGACGGGCGCGCCCTGGACTCGGCGCTCGCGTCGGGCAGCTACGCCGAATTCCTGCGGGTGCTGACCGAGACCGACCTGGCCCCCAACCTGCGTGAAACCACCACCGAGGGTGCGGGCCTGTCCGAGCTGGACCGCGCCCTGAGCCGCAACTTCTTCGACACCTCCCAGCGGGTGCTGGGCTTTGCGGACGGCGACGCCAAACGCGAGATCCAGACCCTGCTGATGAAGTGGGATCTGGTCAACCTCAAGACCGTGGCGCGCGGCATTGCCGGCAACCGGGGGGTTGAGGCCATCCAGAGCGGCCTGATCGAGGGCGGCACCCTCAAGCCCGCCGCCCTGCAGGCCGCCGCCGCCAGCAGTGACCTGCCCAGCGCCGCCGCCGCCATCGCGGTCAGCGGTCACCCGCTGGCGAAAGCCATGCGTGACGGGGCCGCCGCCTACGCGGGCAGTGGCCGCCTGCTGGATCTGGAAGTGGCGCTGGATCAGGGCTACTACCGTTACGCCCTGGGCGTGGCCCGCAACACCAGCCTGCGCCGCTACCTGACCCGCGAGATCGACGTGACCAACGCCCTGATCGCGCGGACGCAGCAGGGTCAGACCCCCGATCCCAGCCTGTTCGTCGCCGGAGGCAGCCTGGACGCCGCCGGCTACAGCCGACTGGCCGGCGGGGACGCGGGCGGCGTGGGCGAGATCGCCGCCATTCTCGAAGCCCCGTCGCTGGAAGAGGCGGAGGTGGCTGCGCGGGGCACGCTCGACCGCGCCGCCCGCAACAGCGCGGCTGGTGACCCGGAGGGCGTGGGGATCATCCTGGACTTCCTGCGCCGCAAGGAAATCGAGATTGCCAAACTGCGCCTGATCGCCCGCGGCAAGTTCTATGACCTGAGCAGCGAGCAGATTCGCAAGGAGGTGCAGGCGTGACCGGTTCAAGCGCCAAAACGGGCAACACCCGCCACGTCGCCGTCCTGAGCGATTCGGAAACCGCCACGGGCTACCGGCTGGCCGGGGTTCACGTGGTGGAAGCCACGCCCGAAACCGCCCAGGCGGAACTGGAACGACTGATCACCGAGGGGAACTACGGCCTGGTGGCCGTGGACACTGGACTCATCGCCGATCCGCTGGCCTCCACCACCCGCGTCATGCGGGGCCGTGACCTGCCCATCCTGCTGCCCATTCCCAGCCTCAAAGATGCCTTCTCGCCCGACACCGTGGACGCCAAGGCGTACATGGGCAAGCTGGTGCGCGAGACCATCGGCTTCGATATCAAGCTGTAACCGGTCTACAGGTCAAACCGTCTAACGGCCAGACGGCACAAAGCACAAACGCCGTTCTGCGCCTGCTTTAGACTGTTTGACCTTAGACCTTATAGAAAGACCCTTAGACCTCTCCGAAGGAGAAACATGACTCAGAACAAGAGCGGCGTCGTGCAGAGTATTGCCGGACCCGCAGTGATCGCGGACGGCATGTACGGCGCGAAGATGTACGACATCGTGCGCGTGGGCACCGAGCGTCTGGTGGGCGAGATCATCCGCCTGGACGGCAACACCGCCTTCGTGCAGGTGTACGAGGACACCTCCGGCCTGACCGTGGGCGAGCCTGTGGAAACCACCGGCCTGCCCCTCTCGGTGGAACTGGGGCCGGGGATGCTCAACGGCATCTACGACGGCATTCAGCGTCCGCTGGACAAGATCCGCGAGGCCTCGGGCGACTTTATCGCGCGCGGCATCGAGGTGTCTTCGCTCGACCGCACCCGCAAGTGGAACTTCACCCCCAGCGTGGGGGCCGGCGACGAGGTGATCGGCAGCTCGATCCTGGGCACCGTGCCGGAGTTCGCCTTCACCCACAAGATCCTGACCCCGCCCGACAAGAGCGGCAAGATCCGCAGCATCGTGGAGGCGGGCGAGTACACCATCGACGACACCATTGCCACGCTGGAAGACGGCACCGAGCTGCGTCTGGCGCATTACTGGCCGGTGCGCGCGCCGCGTCCCGTCGCCAAGAAACTCGATCCCAGCCTGCCCTTCCTGACCGGGATGCGCATTCTGGACGTGCTGTTCCCGCTGGTGATGGGCGGCGCGGCGGCGATTCCCGGCCCCTTCGGCTCGGGCAAGACCGTGACCCAGCAGTCGGTGGCCAAGTACGGCAACGCCGACATCGTGGTGTACGTGGGCTGCGGCGAGCGCGGCAACGAGATGACCGACGTGCTGGTGGAATTCCCCGAACTGGAAGACCCCAAGACCGGTAACCCGCTGATGCAGCGCACCATCCTGATTGCCAACACCTCCAACATGCCGGTGGCGGCGCGTGAAGCCAGCGTGTACACCGGCATCACCCTGGCCGAGTACTTCCGCGATCAGGGCTACAGCGTGTCCCTGATGGCCGACAGCACCAGCCGCTGGGCCGAGGCGCTGCGCGAGATCAGCTCCCGCCTGGAAGAAATGCCCGCCGAAGAAGGGTACCCCCCGTACCTGGGCGCCAAGCTCGCGGCGTTCTACGAGCGCGCCGGGGCGGTCAAGACCCTGGGCGGCGAGGACGGCGCGGTCAGCGTGATCGGGGCGGTTTCCCCCGCCGGCGGCGACATGTCCGAACCCGTCACCCAGGCCACGCTGCGCATCACCGGCGCGTTCTGGCGTCTGGACGCGGGTCTGGCCCGCCGCCGCCACTTCCCCGCCATCAACTGGAACGGCAGCTACAGCCTGTTCACGCCGATCCTGGACCGGTGGTACCGCGAGAACGTCGGCCCCGACTTCCCCGAACTGCGCCAGCGCATCAGCAACATCTTGCAGGAGGAAGCGGCCCTCCAGGAAGTGGTGCAGCTCGTCGGCCCCGACGCCCTCCAGGACAACGAGCGGCTGATTATTGAGGCCGGGCGCATGCTGCGTCAGGACTTCTTGCAGCAGAACGGCTTCGACGCCGTGGACGCCTCCAGCTCCATGCCCAAGAACTACGGCCTGATGAAGATGTTCCTGAAGTTCTACGAGGAAGCCGACAGCGCTCTCAAGAGCGGCGCCACCATCGACGACATCATCCAGAACCCGGTCATCGAGAAGCTGGCCCGCGCCCGCTACGTGGCCGAGAACGAATTCATGGCCTACGGCGAGGGCGTCATGGACGAACTCGACCAGACCTTCAAGGGAGTGACCGCATGACCCTTCTCCAGAAGGAATACAACGACGTCGCCTACATCTCCGGGCCGCTGCTGTTCGTGAACGCCGCCAGCGATCTGGCCTACGGCGCCATCGTGAACATCAAGGACGGCACCGGCAAGCTGCGCGGCGGTCAGGTCATCTCGGTGACCGACCAGAACGCCGTGATTCAGGTGTTCGAGGAAACGCGCGGCCTCGACCTCGCCACCGCCTCGGTGAGCCTGGTGGAAGACGTGGCTAGATTGGGCGTCAGCAAGGAAATGATCGGCCGCCGTTTCGACGGCCTGGGCCGCCCCATCGACGGGCTGCCCGCCGTGGTGGCCGAGAAGCGGCTCTCGATCAACGGTCAGGCGATGAACCCCACCGCCCGCGCCAAGCCCGAGGAGTTCATCCAGACCGGGATTTCCACCATCGACGTGAACACCAGCCTGATTCGTGGGCAGAAGCTCCCGATCTTCTCGGGCAGCGGTCTGCCGCACAACGAGCTGGCCGCCCAGATCGCGCGTCAGGCCAAGGTGCCGGGCCACGAGGGCGACTTCGCGGTGGTCTTCGCGGCGATGGGCCTGACCCAGCGCGAGGTCTCCTTCTTCACGCAGGAGTTCGAGCGCACCGGGGCGCTGGCCCGTTCGGTGCTGTTCCTGAACCGCGCCGACGACCCCGCCGTGGAACGTCTGCTGACCCCGCGCATGGCGCTGACCACCGCCGAATACCTGGCCTTCGAGCACGGCTACCACGTCCTGGTGATCCTGACCGATTTGACCAACTACTGCGAGGCGCTGCGTGAAATCGGCGGGGCGCGCGAGGAAATCCCCGGACGCCGTGGCTTCCCCGGCTACATGTACACCGACCTTGCCTCGCTCTACGAACGCGCCGGCGTGGTGCAGGGCAAGCCCGGCTCGGTCACGCAGATTCCGATTCTGTCCATGCCCGACGACGACATCACCCACCCCATCCCCGACCTGACCGGCTACATCACGGAAGGGCAGATCGTGGTGGACCGCACCCTGAACTCCAAGGGCGTGTTCCCCCCCATCAACCCGCTGCCCAGCCTGAGCCGCCTGCAGGGCAACGGCATCGGCAAGGGCAAGACCCGCGCCGACCACAAGAACGTCTCGGATCAGCTGTTCGCGGCCTACGCCAACGGCCTGGATTTGCGCAAGCTCGTTGCCATTACCGGTGAAGACGCGCTGACCGACACCGACAAGCTGTACCTGCGCTTCGCCGACGACTTCGAGCAGTACTTCATCGGCCAGGGCGATCAGGACCGCAGCATTGACGACAGCCTGACCGTCGCCTGGGGCATCCTGTCCAAGTTGCCGCAGAGCCAGCTGACCCGTCTGTCCAAGGACTCCATCGACAAGTTCTATGGCGAGAAGATGGACGAGATGTGGCGCGGCGGCCGCAGCATGAGCATGTAGATGAGGGATGCGGGAGGCGGTGCGCAGTACGCGGGGTAAGATTAAACCCGCGCCCTGCGTACCGCACACCGCGCACTTCACCGACAAAGGAGGTGAACAAAATGGCAGGACAGATCAGCCCCACCCGCAGCGCGATGCTGGCGAGCAAGGCCAGCCTCAAGACCGCGCAGAGCGGCGCCGACCTCCTCAAGCGCAAGCGCGACGCCCTGATCGGCGAGTTCTTCGCGCTGGTCAAGGACGCGCTGGCCGCCCGTGAGGAACTCGCCAGCGTCAGCACCGGCGCGTACACCAGCCTGTTCGGCGCGAAAGCGTGGGACACGCCGGAAGCCGTCGAGAGCCTGAGCCTGGCGGGCAGCGGCGACTACGCCATCGACATGCAGATCGACAACCTGTACGGCGTGAAGGTGCCGCGTATCGCTGTGCCCCAGCGCGACACGGCCACCACGTTCAGCCCGATCAATGTGGGCGCCCGCACCATCCAGGCCGCCACCGATTTCGGCGGCGTAATGGACGGCATCGTCAAGGTGGCCGCCACCGAGACCAAGCTGCGCCGGATTGGCGAGGAGATCAAGAAGACCTCGCGCCGCGTGAACGCGCTGGAGCAGGTGCTCATCCCCGGCATTCAGGACGACATCCGCTTTATCCGCAGCGTCCTGGATCAGCGCGAGCGCGAGGCCAGCTTTACCCTGAAGAAGATCAAGGCCAAGCTGGAAGCCGACGCCAAGAAGGACAAGGAAAACATGCAGGCCGGGAACCACGGCTCCGCAGCCGACTGAGTTCCGAGCGCAGAGAAGGCCGCCCTCCGAGTGGGGGCGGTTTTTTATGGCTCAGGAAAGAAGAACCGGCGGCAGGCCTCCAACCCCGTGACCGTCACAGGCGTTCTCTGATGCCGCTCCCAGTCCTCCCGCGTCAGGCGCAGGCGATCCGAGACGACGGGCTGGCCGTCCAGTACGTCACGCGAGATGCCGTCGGGGCGATACCCCAGCGTGCGCGAGACCCCCTGGGACGCCGCGTTGTCCTGAAACACCTCGCTGAGGGCGGCCACCGCGCCCAGCTCGGCAAACGCCAGATGCAGCAGCGCGGCGCGGGCCTCGGTGCCGTAGCCCTGGCCGTGAAAGGCCAGGCCGAGCCAGGAACCCGTTTTCACCTCGCGCAGAACAGGAAAGTCACGGCCCCGCAGCGAGACCATGCCGATGGGCTGACCCTCGCGGAACACGCCCAGCCCCAGACTCCACGCCTCTGGCAGCCACTGTCCACGCGACAGCCAGTGCTGCTGCATGACGTACAGGGCGCGTTCCTGCGGCGGCAGATGGGTCCAGGGAGTCAGAAAGGGGCGCTCGCCGGGAAGGTGGATGCCCCCAGCCGCCACATCTGCCAGGGCCGCGAGTTCCCCGTCATGCGGCGGGCGCAGTTCCAGGCGCGGCGTCTCGAGACGCAACGCGAACAGGGGCCAGTGCCCGTTCAGCCGCGCTCCTGCATCAGCCGCCAGACCTGCTCGGGGGTGGCGGGCAGACTCGTAACGCGCACGCCCGCCGCGTCCCGGATCGCGTTGGCGATGGCGGCCGCCCCCGCCGTGATGGGCGGCTCGCCCACGATGCGCGCCCCGAACGGGCCGTTCTCGGAGGGCCGCTCGACGATCACCGCGTCCAGGGGCGGCAGGTCACTGGCGCTGGGAAAAACGTATTCCAGGAAGTTCGGGTTGGTCAGGGTGCCGCTCTCGAAGTGCTGGCCCTCGTACAGGCCCATGCTCAGGCCCTGCGCCGCGCCGCCGTGCATCTGGCCCTCCACCAGCAGGGGGTTCAGGGCGTAGCCCACATCCTGAATGCACACAGCCTCCAGCGGCGTGACGTGTCCGGTGTCGGGATCGACCCGCACGCGCACGAGCTGGGCGGTGAAGCCGGGCGCGCCCCCCTTGATGGCGGCGCGGCCCTCGGCGACGACCGGACCAGGGCCGCCGGCCAGCCGCTGCCCGCGCTGGGCAAGTTGCCCCAGGGTCACGCCCTGTCCGGCCACGCCGCGCACACGGGCCTGGCCCTCAGCCAACTCGATGTCGTCGCGGTGGGCCTCGAAATGCGAGGCCGCAAGGTCCAGCAGTTGCTCACGGACCTGCTGGCTGGCCCCCAGCACCGCACCCGACAGGCTGATGGTGACCTGCGAACCGCCCGAGGCCGGGGCAAAGGGGCCGCTGTCGGTGGTGCCCTGGACGATCTCGACGGTTTCAGGGTCAATGCCCAGCGTTTCGGCAACGATCAGCACCATCGAGCTGTGAACCCCACTGATGTCCACGCTGCCCACGTGCAGGCGCACGGTGCCGTCGGTGTCCACCCGGCACACCGCCCCGGCCGGCGAGAAGCCCCCCGGCCAGCCGCCCACCGCCAGCCCCACGCCCTCGTGCGGCTGCGTGCCCCGCGAGCGCCACAGCGGATGCTCGCGCGCCCGCTCCAGGCAGGCTTTGAGGCCGATATCGGGCCAGGGGCGCCCGGTACCGGTGGGGTCACCGCCCTCGACGGCGTTTTGCAGTCGCAGTTCCAGAGGATCAAGACCGAGGGCGCGGGCCAGTTCGTCCACGCTCGATTCCAGGGCGAACAGGGCCTGCGGCACGCCGGGAGCGCGGTACGCCCCGACCGGAGCGCGGTGGGTCAGGACTTCCAGCGTCTCGATGCGCACGTTGTCGCAGCGGTACATCCCCCCCATCACGGTGGCCAGGATGCCCGCGTGCCCGAAGCGGAACACGCCGTTCTCGATCACGGCCTTCACGTCCAGGCCGACGATCCGCCCGCTCTCATCGGCTCCCAGACGCACGCGGATCGAGGTGCTGGGGGCAGGCATGGTGGTCAGCATGTCCTCGCTGCGCGAGAGGATCATCCGCACCGGACGGTCTACCTGCAGGGCCACCGCCGTTACCAGGGCGTCCACGATGCCGTACTTCGCGCCGAAGCCGCCGCCGACGGTCATGGGTTCGACGCGCACGTCGCCCTCGCGCAGGCCCAGGGCGCCGGCCACCTCGCCCCGCACCGCGTACTGGCCCTGCGTGCTGGTGTAGACCGTGACCTGACCGGGGCGCCGGCCCGGCTCGGCCACCACGGCATGCGGCTCCAGGTAGGACTGATGAACGCGGGCGTTCGTATACGTGTTCTCGATCACGACGTGGGCGGCGGCCAGCGCGGCCCCGGCGTCGCCGCGCTCGAAGACCCGGCGCTCGTCGACGTTCGATCTCGTCTCATCGCCCTGCACGCTCGCCTCGCCGCCGTGCAGGCTGGCCAGGCTGCTGTCCGCTTGCGGCACCCCCTGGGGCCACACCAGCCGCTCGTCGGTCATGGCCTGTTCGGCGTCGTCCACGCTGTCCAGCACCTCATAGTCAACATCGAGCAGGGCGGCGGCGTCGGCGGCCTGGGCCGCGCTGGCCGCCACCACCACCGCCACCGGCTGACCGGCGAACCTCACCTCGTCCTGCGCGAGCAGCATGCTGGGCCGCGAGTGGGCGACGCGGCCCCCATTCAGCTCGGCGCCGGTCAGCACGGCGATCACGCCGGGCACGGCCAGGGCGGCAGCAGTATCGATGGCCCGGATGCGGGCGTGGGGATAGGGCGAGAGAACGGGGCGGGCGTGCAGCATGCCGGCCAGGGCCACGTCCGCCGTGAAGCGGGCCTTGCCGCTGACCTTTTCGAGGCCGTCGATAATCCTGCGCCGTTTGCCAAGATGAACCGTGTCCTTCACGCGAACCTCCAGGGGGGTGTGTGACCGGGATTCTACGGCGTGACTGCGCCGGCCATCAGCGCCTCCACAGCAGTCGGGGGGCAGTCCACTGGGCTAGACTCCGGCGGAATCCAGTTCACCCCCATCGTTCTCCCTGGAGGTTGTCCCACCATGCCCTGCCTGGCCCCACACCTGTGACCGTGTCTTCCACCGATACCGCTGGCCTCCCCCTCTCCGGCATCCGGGTGGCCGACTTCACCCGCGTGCTGACCGGCCCCTTTTGCACCATGCTGCTGGGCGATCTGGGCGCGGACGTGATCAAGATCGAGCCGCCCGGCGGGGACGACACGCGCGGCTGGGGGCCGCCGTTTCAGGAGTCGGAGGGGGGCCGCGAGTCCAGCTACTTCCTGAGCGTCAACCGCAACAAGCGCAGTGTGGAATTGGATCTCAAGACGCCGGAGGGAATGGACAGCGCCCGCCGGCTGATTGCCGGCAGTGACGTGCTGGTGGAGAACTTCCGCCCTGGCACGCTGGAGCGCCTGGGCCTGGGCTGGGAGGCCCTGCACGCCGCGCACCCCCGGCTGATCTACGCCAGCATTTCCGGCTTCGGGCAGACCGGGCCGTACAAAGAACGCGCCGGCTACGACGTGATCGCGCAGGGCATGGGCGGCATGATGAGCTACAACGGAGAGATCGGCGGGCCGCCGCTGCGGGTGGGCGTGGCGGTGGCCGACGTGTTCGCCGGCTCGCTGATCACGCAGGCGATTCTGGCCGCGCTGTTTGGGCGGGAGCGCACGGGCCAGGGCGAACGGGTGGACGTGAACCTCTTAGAAAGCGTGATCGCGCTGGGATCCTCGCAGGTGGGGCGCTACCTGGCGACGGGGGAAATTCCCGTGCCTGTGGGCAACGATCACCGCAGCATCGTGCCGTACGGAACGGTGGCCTGCGGCGACGGCTTCGTAAACATCGCCGTGGGCAACGACGCATTGTGGCGGCGCTTCTGCGCGGCGCTGGAACTGGGCGAACTGGGCGCAGACCCTCGCTTTGCCACCAACGAGGGCCGAGTGGGGCACCGCGCCGAGCTGGACACGCTGATGCTGGCTGGGCTGGCCCGCTTCACCCGTCAGGACATCATGGCGCGGCTGGAAGTGGCGGGCGTGCCGTGCGGCCCGGTCAACAACATGGCCGAGGTTTTTGCCGATCCGCATGTGCAGGCGCGGGGGGTGGCGGTGGAAGTCGAGCATGCCTCGCTGGGCCACACCACCGTCACCTCGCCGCCGTGGGCCATCGGGGGAAGGACGCCGCCCGTGCGCCGCGCGCCGCCGACGCTGGGGCAGCACACGGCGGAGATTCTTGGAGAGCTGGAAGGCTGACCCGCAGTGACGAGAACGAGAGGGCACTTACTCCAGCGCCCTCAGCGGCCCCAGCGCCACCACCGTCAGGCGATCCAGCGGGCACAGCCGCAGCACCTCGCGCACGTCCTCGACACGGACATTGGCGTAACGGTTCACCAGCTCCGCCGTCGTCTCGGCCCGCCCGGTTGCCAGGTAGTCCATGCCCAGCGCGAACAGGCGGCCCTGCGGCGTCTCGGCGCGCAGCAGCGTGGACACAGCCAGCTTGCGGGCGGCTCGGCGCACGGCAGGTTCGGTGATGAGCTTATCGGCATCCCGCAGCACGGCGCGGAAGATGTTCAGCACGTCCTGGGCGCGTTCGGGGTCACACGAAAAGCCGCCCTCGAACGCTCCGGCGTCGCGGTATTCCAGGTGGGCCAAGTCGGCGCTGTCGGCCAGTCCGGTGTCCAGCAGCGCCCAGTACAGCGCGCCGTTCTCGCCGCCGATCAAGTCGGCCAGCACGCCCGCCGCCTCGCGCAGCGGGTGGGTCACCGGCAGGCCAGGGGCGGCGGCGGCCACCTGCACGCGGCTCAGTTCGGGGTCTGCGATCACATGCACGCGGCCCGGATGCACCGGAATGGGGGGCAGCTCGGCGGCTGGCGGGGTGGCGGCAGGCCAGTCGGCCAGATGAACGGTGGCCCATTCCAACACCTCCGCTGGCTCGAAGGTGCCCGTCAGCGCCAGCGTCACGCGGCCCGCGCCGTAGCGCCGCGCATGATCGTGGGCCAGGGCGTCCCGGCTCAGGGCGCCCACCGTCTGCGCCGTGCCCAACACCAGATGCCCCAGCGGGTGCGTGCCCCAGTAGTCGGCGCGCAGTTCGTCAATCACGCGCACGCCCGGCTGATCGGCGTACATGGCGATCTCTTCCAGGATCACGCCACGTTCGGCTTCCAAGTCAGCCTCGCGCAGCGCCGGGCGCATCAGCTCGGTCAGGGTGTCCAGCAGGGGGGCGGTCTGCTCAGGGAGGCAGGCGGCGTGGTAGACGGTGGCCTCCTCGCCGGTAAAGGCGTTGGACTGGCCGCCCAGATCGTCCAGCCGCTCGTTCAGCACCACCGCCGAAAGCCGCTCGGAACCCTTGAACATCAGGTGTTCGAGGAAATGACTCGCGCCCATCTCGGACGGCACCTCATCGCGCGCCCCGGTATTCACGAAGTACCCGGCGGCGACGGTCTGCGCGTCAGGATCGGCCTCCAGCAGCAGCGTCAGCCCATTGGGCAGAACGTGAATCGCCGGCTCCCTTAGACCCTCAGCCCCTTGACCCTTAGACATTTGAAGGCCCCAGCGTGACCACCGTGATGTCCGAAACCGGATCGTAGCCGGCCAGAAAGTCGTTCACGCCCTCCAGCGTCAGCGCGTCCAGCCCCTCGCGCAGCTCGGCCAGCGGGCGCACCCGGCCGAACACGGCCACGTCCCGCGTGAGCGCCCCGGCGCGGGCGCGCATGGATTCCGCGCCGAAGACCACGCTGGCCTTCAATCCGCTGCGGGCGCGGCGGAACTCGTCGGCGCTCAACCCCTGCGGCAAGCGCGCGAGTTCGGCCAGCATCACCTCCAGCGTCTCGGGCGCGCGGGCCGGAGTGCTGCCCGCGTAGGCCGTCAGGAAGCCCTGGCCGCCCAGCAGCACCGGCGAGGCGCTGACCGCGTAGGCCAGCCCGCGTTCCTCGCGCACGGCGTGGAACAACCGGCTGGCACTCCCCCCCGACAGCGCCGTCAGGGCCACCTGCCACGCCAGCCAGCGCGGATCGCGCGGCGCAATGCCGGGGGCGGTCAGGCTGAGGTGGGTCTGCTCGGCGTCCTCGTCTGTGACGTGAATGCGCTGCCGGGGTTGAAAGTCCGCCGGAGCGTGTGGCTGCTCGCCGGGGCGCAGCCCGTCCAGCGTCCCCGCCACCAATGCCCGCGCCGCCTCCGGCTCCAGATCGGCCACCAGCCCCAGCACCGCGCCCGCCTGCCCGTAAGCCTCCAAGTGCGCCCGCAAAGTGTCTGCCGTCAGCGCCTCCAATCCTTCAGGGGTGCCGCTCGGCGGATGGGCGAAACCGGCCAGCGGGGAGGCGGCAGGGCGCGGAAAGGTCACGCGCCGCGCCTCCAGCGCCAGCAGGTCGGGCGGGCTGTCCTGCAAGCCGTCCAGATCCTGCCGGGCCAGATCGGTCAGGACAGGCAATTCGGTTTCGGGCAAGTCGGGACGCAGCAGCACGTCGGCCACCAGCGCCAGCGAGGCCCGCAGATCGTCGCGCAGGCCAGAGACGCCAAACCGGGTGGCCTCCGGCCCCACGCCGCCGCCCCGGCGCACGCCCAGATCGTCGAAGGCGTCCTGCAACGCGCGGGCGTCGCGGCCCGCCGCACCCTTGAACAGCCACTCCTCCAGCACGCCCGAGGAACCCTCCAGACCGTGCGGATCGTGGGCGCTGCCCACCGGCAGACGCAGGTCAAAGGCAAAGCCCGGCCCGGCCCGCCGCTCGAAGGCCACGCGCAGGCCGCCGGGCAGCGTCCACAATTCAGAGGCGGAAGGGGCTGGGAAAACGGCAGGCATCCGGCGATTGTAGGCGTTGCGGCGTGCTGAGATGTGGGGAATGGGGGGATTCGTCGGGGGGAGTCCACCGGCGAAACCAGCCCCTCTGCAACTTTTCCCTGATTCTTTCTGGCTGCCGTAGCGGCATGCTGGGGCCGTGAGGCGTTTTCTCGGGCTGGTCTTTTTTCTCGCGCTGCTGGCGGGGGCGCTGTACCTGCTGTGGCCGCAGATTAAAAATGCCCGGCGGTATTCGGCGCTGCTCTCGGCCCCCACACCGGCAGCGAATAGCCTGCCCAACCCACTGCCGGGCCGCCCCCTGACCGACACCTGGGGCGCGGCCCGCAGCCAGGGGCGCCGGCACGAGGGCATCGATATTTTTGCCGCCCGAAACACGCCCATTCGCGCCACCACGCGCGGCGTCGTGCTGAATGTCGGCCCCAACGGGCTGGGCGGACGCACGGTGATGATCCTCGGCCCTGGCGGGCAGCGGCACTACTACGCGCACATGGAGAAATACCCGGAGTTGAAGCGCGGCGAATGGATTGAGGCGGGAACTGTGGTGGGCTTTGTGGGCGACAGCGGCAACGCGAAGGGCACGCCGCCGCACCTGCATTACGGGATTTACGCGGGCGGTGGGGCGATCAATCCGTACCCGCTCCTCAAGAAGTAGCCAGCCGCTCCCTGATTTCCGGCCACTCGTCCGCCGTAATGGAGTACATCACGGTGTCGCGCAGACTTCCGTCCTGGCGGCGCTGGTGCTTTCTTAACACGCCCTCGCGCACCGCGCCGAGTTTCTCGATGGCCCGCTGAGACCTGGTGTTCAGGTGGTCGGTCTTGAGCTGCACGCGCTGCATCTCCAGCGTTTCAAAGGCGTGCGAGAGCAGGAGCAGCTTCATGCGGCGGTTGATGCCGCTGCCCATGTAATGCGGGTGCAGCCACGTCCAGCCGATTTCCAATCCCGCGTGCGCCGCCCGGATGTCGCCGTAGCGCGTGCTGCCCGCCAGCTCGCCGTCCACCACGACGGCGAAGGGCTGCTGATCGGGGGCGTCCAGTGCGCTGCGGTAGTAGGCCGCCTCTGAAGGCGAGGTGCCCATCAGGCTCAGCTCGGCCTCGCAGGTGGCAGCCAGGGCGCACAGGCCGGGAATGTCCGCCGCAGTCAGGGCACGCACGGTCAGTTCACCGTCGGTCAGGGTGGTGGCATGGTGCATGGCGCAGTTTAGGGCAGGTGCGGGCAGAGGTTGACGCCCGTCACCAGCGCCGTATGACTTCTCCGGCTGAGGCGCAGCGTGGCGAACGAGGTGTCGCCAAACTCGAACCAGCCGTGTTCCATCCGCAGCAGCTCGCGCAGCATGGAATTGAGGAAACCGCCGTGCGAGACGACGAGCACCCGCCCTCCCCCGCCCTGCCAGATGTCTTCCAGGGCCAGCAGGGCACGCGCCCGGATCGCGGCCTGGGACTCGCCACCTTCTGCCGTGAAGGCGTCCAGCTCGTGCCGGAAGGCGGGAATCGGGTAACGCCGCGCGGCCTCCTCGCGGCCCAGCCCGGCCAGCGGGCCGTTGTCCCACTCGCGCAGCAAGTCGGATGGCGTAAGCGGCACAGCGAGTGCGTCGGTGACGATGCGGGCCGTTTCAAACGCGCGGGTCAGCGTGGAGCAGTAGGCCTGGTCAAACGCTGGCGGATGGTTGACCCAGTACGCGGCCAGCGCCCCAGCCTGGGCACGCCCCACCTCGGTCAGTGGCGAATCGTAACGGCCCTCGTGAACGTTCTCGTCGTCGGCACGGCTGCGCCCGTGGCGCAGGAGGGTCAGGTAAACTTCGTTCATGGATGCGCCTCTGCAACGAGCGTATAGAGCAGCAGCCGGGTGAAATTCTGGGGCGTCCCGGTGATGGTCTGGGGCCTGCTGTGCGTTCTGATGGCCCTGGTGTGGCTCTGGATCTGGCCCGCAGACCGCGTCAGCCCCGGCGAGGGGTGGCGGTTCATCGTCTTGCGCTGGTTCCACGCGCTGACGTGGCTGCTGCTGGCCCTGGCCGCGTTCTCCGCCGCGCTGCGTGTCGCTGGCGGCGCGCTGGTTCGTCCACTGGCATTTGCCGCCCTGCTGGCGTATCTGGTGTTCCTGGCGGTCTTCGTTAGCAGTGGCTGAGTCATCACTGGCCTGACGCCATCCTCATCAGGAACAGGCGGGCGGGTCATGCCGTCATCCTTGACGAACGCCTGAATGCGGCCTGAGTCTGAAACGTTATCCGCCTGACGGTTTGCAGCCCGGCCCGGAAAGCGGGGGACGGAATAGAACGGCCCTGCGCCGCCAGAACCTGACACAGCTGCGGATCACAGGCCCACCACACCGACTCCGGTCTGACCCACAGCACCGGACGCCCTTCCGGGCTGCTTTCCAGCCCCAGCAGACGCATGGGATAACAGTCGGCGCCCTCGGAAAGACGCACAGCTTCGCCTATCACCTCGCAATGGGCGCGACATTCCTCCCAGGCTTCCCGTACTGCCGCCTGCTGTGGTGTTTCGCCGGGGTGGATCCCGCCGCCCGGCAGCGTCCAGCCCCAGGCATCCCGCGCCGACATCAGCACCCGGCCCTCGTGTTCGATCCACGCACAGGCGCGGCCTATTCGGTCTTCACCCGGCGAGAGGTTGAGGAATGGCGGGGCGGTCATGCCAGCACCGCCAATGCTTCTTCCAGACCTGCGCCACGTTCACGCAGGGCCAGAAGTTGACCAGAGCGGTAGAGCTGCCCTGCAAAAGCCACGTCCTCAGGGTATTGAGCGGCAAAACTGTCCAGAACGTTTCGTTCCCCCAGGGGACGTTCCTCTTCCCACAGCGCATGGGCCTTGAGCCGCAAGGCCACCCGTTGCACGTCCTCCGGCGCGCGGCCCACGCGAATGCGCTTGCCCGATACATATGGATCGTCCGTCAGCAGACGTGTGCAGCCTCCCCAGGGATCGGGGGCGGCGTAGGCCATGCCACGGATGCCGCTCATGGCGATGGCCCCGGCACACTGCGGGCAGGGTTCCACGGTGGTCAGCACCGTCCAGGTATGACATTCGGGGTACGGCGTGGCCGCCAGGTTCAGCAGCGCATTGATCTCCGCGTGCGCCAGATCATGTCCGGCGATAAAGCCGCCCTCCACACGGCGAGGCTCGCCCAGTCGGTTCCGCCCCCGCGCCAACACCACGCCATCCGCGTCCACCACGCACGCGCCAATCGGATACGAGTCGTGCAGATACGCCTCCCACGCTTCGGCCAGGGCGGCCTGCCAGCCGGGAGACAGCCCTTCATCTTTTCCCCGCGCCCCGCCTCCCGCCTCCCGCACCCCATTCACAGCTCTTCCCGGTACCGCTCCACCAGATCGTCCAGCGCCTCGCGCAAAAGGCTGGCTTCCGTTCGCCCCAGCGCGCCGCTCAGCTTGCTCAGGCGTTCCAGCTGGCTTTTGGGGTAGTAGTTGGACTTCAGCACCATCTTGGATTCCACGAAGATGCACGCCCGGCCCCGGCCCTCGCGCTTGGCCCGCAGCAGCGCCTCGTCGGCGGCGCGGTACAACTCGGCGTACTCGCTGGCGTGGGCGGGGCGTGAAGCCAGCCCCACGCTCAGGCCCAGGCTGCGCGGCCAGTGCGGATCGCGGTGGATGTGAAAGTGCCGGATCACCTCGTCGAACAGGATCAGCGCGGTTTCGGCGGCACTCTCTGGCAGAATCACGGCGTACTCGTCGCCCCCGATTCGTCCGATGATGCTGCCTGACGGCAGGCTGCCCGACAGCAGGCGTTCTACGGCGCGCAGCACCCGGTCTCCTTCGGTGTGGCCCAGGCTGTCGTTGAGGGTCTTGAAATGATCCAGATCCAGCACCGCCAGCGTCAGCGGGGCCGAACCCAGGCGGGCGAAGGCGTCTTCAAAGGGATTGCGCGACAGGATATCCGGGCGGGCCATAGGGGTTCCTCCTGCTCTGAATTCTAGCTATATCGGTCTGACATATATATGTCGTGCAGAGTAGGTGAAGCGGGTATACGCTGTTTAGACGTGCTGGCGCACCTTGAGCGCATCAGACTCAACTTCTTGGACTGCGCCGCTTGACATTTTTAGCCTGACAAGACTATTCTCGCGTGCGGAACGGCGAAAACCTGCCGAGCCAGCGCATCAAAGCTGGAGGCACGGTTACGGCCCCAAACTTCATTCGCAGGAGGAATATCCATGCTTAAACCTTTAGGTGATCGTGTCCTGGTGGAAATCGTCGAGGAAACCGAGCAGAAGACGGCGGGCGGCCTGTACGTCCCCGATTCGGCCAAGGAAAAGAGCCAGCGCGGCAAGGTCATTGCCGTCGGCAGCGGCAAGATGCTGGACAACGGCACCCGCGTCGCCCTGGACGTCAAGGAAGGCGACACCGTGTACTTCGCCAAGTACGGCGGCACCGAAGTCAACCTGGAAGGCAAGAACTACTCGATCCTGGCCGAGCGCGACATTCTCGCCATCGTCGAGTAAGAGACCCCTCACCCCTGGCTTCGCCAGGCCCTCTCCCCTACGGAGAAGGTCAATGGAACCCCCCATCTTTAAGCGGTTAGACCTTTAGACGGTTTGACCCTTAGACACTCCGAAGGAGTATCCCAACATGGCTAAACAACTCGTATTTGATGAATCCGCCCGCCGCAGCCTGGAACGTGGCGTCAACGCCGTCGCCAACGCCGTCAAAGTGACCCTGGGACCCCGTGGCCGCAACGTGGTCATCGAGAAGAAGTTCGGCAGCCCCACGATCACCAAGGACGGCGTCACCGTCGCCAAGGAAATCGAGCTGGAAGACAAGCTGGAGAACATCGGCGCGCAGCTGCTGAAGGAAGTCGCCAGCAAGACCAACGACATCACCGGGGACGGCACCACCACCGCCACCGTGCTGGGCCAGGCCATCGTCAAGGAAGGCCTGCGGAACGTCGCCGCCGGCGCCAACCCGCTGGCCCTGAAGCGCGGCATCGACAAGGCCGTGATCGCCGCCGTCGAGGAAATCCAGAAGCTGGCCGTGCCCGTTGAGGACAGCGACGCCATCAAGAAGGTTGCGGGCATCAGCGCCAACGACGAGCAGGTCGGCCAGGAAATCGCCAGCGCGATGGACAAGGTGGGCAAGGAAGGCGTCATCACCATCGAGGAGTCCAAGGGCTTCGACACCGAAGTGGACGTCGTGGAAGGCATGCAGTTCGACAAGGGTTTCATCAACCCCTACTTCGTGACCAACCCCGAGAAGATGGAAGCCGTCCTCGAAGACGCCTACATCCTGATCGTGGAAAAGAAGATCAGCAACCTCAAGGACCTGCTGCCCGTGCTGGAGAAGGCGGCGCAGACCGGCCGTCCGCTGCTGATCATCGCCGAAGACGTGGAAGGCGAAGCGCTGGCGACTCTGGTGGTCAACAAGCTGCGCGGCACGCTGAACATCGCCGCCGTCAAGGCTCCGGGCTTCGGCGACCGCCGCAAGGAAATGCTGCGCGACATCGCCGCCGTCACCGGCGGTCAGGTGGTCAGCGAGGATCTGGGCCACAAGCTGGAAAACACCGGCCTGGACATGCTGGGCAGCGCCGCGCGCATCCGCATCACCAAGGACGAAACCACCATCGTGGACGGCAAGGGTGAGCAGAGCGAGATCGACGCCCGCGTCAACGCCATCAAGGGCGAACTGGACACCACCGACAGCGACTACGCCAAGGAAAAGCTCCAGGAGCGTCTGGCGAAGCTGGCCGGCGGCGTGGCCGTGATCCGCGTCGGCGCCGCCACCGAAACCGAACTGAAGGAAAAGAAGCACCGCTACGAGGACGCCCTGTCCACCGCCCGCTCGGCGGTTGAGGAAGGCATCGTCGCGGGCGGCGGCACCACGCTGCTGCGCATCATTCCCGCCGTCCGCAAGGCCGCCGAGAGCCTGACCGGCGACGAGGCCACCGGCGCACGTATCCTGATCCGCGCCCTGGAAGAGCCCGCCCGCCAGATCGCCGTGAACGCCGGCGAGGAAGGCAGCGTCATCGTGAACGCCGTGATCAACAGCGACAAGCCCCGCTACGGCTTCAACGCCGCGACCGGCGAGTACGTGGACGACATGGTGGCCGCCGGCATCGTCGACCCCGCCAAGGTGACGCGCACCGCGCTGCAGAACGCCGCCAGCATCGGCGCGCTGATCCTGACCACCGAGGCCATCGTCTCCGACAAGCCCGAGAAGCAGCAGGCCCAGCCTGCAGGCGGCATGGGCGGCGGCGACATGGGCGGGATGGACTTCTAAGCACGTAGGGAAGAAGAGAAGCCGGGGCGTGATGCTCCGGCTTTTTTGATGCCCCAAAGTGATGTGGCGATGTGGTCAGCCGGATCTACAGCTGCGCCACTGCCCTCGCCAGATTTGCCCGCGCCTGGGCCTCCAGATCCGCGAACTCCGGCGTCGTGTAAATCCGCGGACGATCCAGAAAGCCGCGCAGGACTTTCTTGCGGCCGGGGCGGTACAGCAACGCCGGAACATGCGCGTATTCCTGCTGGATGGCGGCGTCATAGGCAGCAAACTCAGCGGCAGATGCGCCCAGGATCGCCAGATCGGCGTCCACCAGCAGGGCTTCGGCACGGCCCACGGGCGGCGCGCTGTGTTTTGTCGCCAGAATCAGCGCCCGAACCTCCTGTCGAAGCTCGGCGCAGCCCCCCTGCGCGGCCAGCCAATGGTCAAACGCTGAAGCGCTGCGTTCCTCGTTGTCGACCGCTCTGGCGTCGTAGATCAGATCGTGGCCCCACACCGCCAGGGCCAGCGCCGGGGTCAGCACGCCGCGCGAGTCCAGTGCATCCAGCATGGCGCGGACGTGGGCGGCATTGTGGTAAAACCGCCCCGCTGCCTCGTAATGCGGGAGGGCGAAGGCCTCCGCAGCGTCCAGCAGCGTGATCTCAGCCGTAGCGGGCCGCCAGCGCCGCGCCGATCACGCCCGCATCCGGCCCCAGCTGAGCGCGGCGGATGGTCACCGGCGCGAAGCCCTTGGCGTACTCGTCGGCGGCGGCCTGCACCCCGTGGAAAAAGTAATCGCCCACGCTCGCCACGCCGCCGCCGATCACGAACACTTCGGGGTCGATCACCTTTTGTAGGTCCGCCAGTGCCACCCCCACATGCTTCAGGGCCTGCGCGATCACGCGCCGCGCGCCGGGATGGCCCTGCTGCGCCAGCGTGAACGCCTCGGCGGTGGTCACGTCGCGGTTCAGGGCGTAGCTGGCGTCGCGGGCAATCGCCGTGCCGCTGGCCACCGCCTCCAGCGCGCCGTCCAGCCCCGCGCCGCTGACCGGGCCGCCGGGCATCACCGTGATGTGTCCCAGCTCCCCGGCCACGCCGTGCCGCCCGCGCCAGATACGCCCGTTGAGGACGATGCCCGCGCCGATGCCGGTGCTGACCGTCACGTAGATGCTGCTCTCGGTGCCGCGCGCCGCGCCCAGGTGCGCCTCGGCCAGCGCGGCGGCCTTGGCGTCGTTTTCCAGCACGATGCGCTGCGACAGCCGCTCCAGCAGGCCGTCCACCATCGGCACGTCGGTAAAGCCGTAGATGTTGGGGGCGAATTTGACGCGGGTGCGGTCGCTGTTCAGCGGCCCCGGAATGCCCACGCCGATCAGGCGGGCGTCGGGGTGCTTGGCCTGGAGGTCAAGAATCTGGGCGGCCACGGCGTCCAGCACCGCTTCCCAGCCGGTCTCGGGGGTGGGCTGGACGTGGCGGTCCTGCAACTCGTCGCCGCGCAGCACGCCGGTGGCGATCTTGGTGCCGCCGACATCCACGCCGATGCTGAGCTGTTCGGACAGGGGCAAAATGGTCATGGAGACTCCTGGTACGGAAATGAGATGGGAAGGCGCAACGGTCAACGGCTCACTGTATCCCGCCGACTCTAGCCGTCCGCCGGCTCTTCTGGATCGAAGCCCAGCAGTTCCAGCGCCTCGGCCAGCTGCACCTGCGGCACGTACAGGCCCACGTCGCCCATGTAGCCGCCGGTCTCGATCTCGATCACCGGGGACCCCATCGCCCACTGAAACGGCGTGCGGACCACGCTGACCACGCCGCCGTCCCACAGGGTGCGCCGCCAGCCCTCGGCCAGCAGGCGCGGCAGGGTGTCCAGGCGCACCCAGGGATCGCCCTGGTACAGCACGCGGTCGTCGTACTGGTTGTTGCGCGAGGGACCGCTCATGATTCCGGTGCGCCGTGCGCCAGCAGCGGCGCCACCAGTTCGCGGAAACGCGGGGGCAGCGCTTCGGGCACGTGATCGGCATTCACGCGCACCTGCACCGAGCGGGCGAAGGCGCACGGCACGTTGTCGGCCACGAAGCGGGCCGCCACGGTCCAGCTGCTGCGGCCCACCCGCTCCACCAGCGACTCGATGAACACAGTCTGACCCAGCCGGATCTCGCGCACGTAGTCCAGCTCCAGACGGGCCAGCATGGAACGGTCATCGTCGCCCTGGATGCCCAGTGCCGCCGACATGTCCATGCGCGCTACCTCCAGGAATTCGGCGTAGCGGGCGTTGTTCACGTGCCCCATGGCGTCCACATCGGCAAAACGCAGCTGGATGCTGGTGCGGTGGGCGTCGTCCCAGTTCAGGGCGGGAATGCGCCCGCCAGAGGGGGCAGCAGAAGGCTGAGCGGTCATACCCCGTAGTGTAGCGGTCCCCGGCCAGCAGCCAGCAGCCCGTGCGCGGCGCGCCTGTGTGGCGTGGCGCCACGCCCACGACGTGGCGTCTGCCTCATCCCGGCCCATATAACCGGGCGCTATGCTGGAACCCGCATGACCGACGCGCCCGCGCCCCCGCCCCCGCCCGCCTCCTCCCGTCAGACGGAGGGGGGCCGGGTGAACCTGCGGCGCCTGACCCGACTGCCCCTGACCATGATGCTGACGAGTCTGCTGGCGGGCCTGGGCATCGTGCAGCTCAGCTTCCAGCTCATCAATACCGGCTACCGCAGCGTCACCTGGACCCGCCAGACCCAGGAGGCCCAGGGTCGCATTCAGGGCCTGGAGCGCGACGTGCAGGTATTGCAGGACGCCGAGACCAACGCCAATACCCCCGGCTACCTGCGCGAACTGGCCCGCTGTCAGGGCTTCGTGGGCCAGAACGAGCGCGTGGTTGTCAGCCCGGACGCGCCCGAAAGCCCCGGTGAGAACTGCCGGGCGCTGCGGCTGCCCTGACCACTCAAGGCCCATCTTGGGGGGAGTTCAGCGCTCCCGGCGGCTAGAAGACCCGGTCCAGAATCAGCTGTTCTGGCGCTGGCGCCGTATCGGCCAGGCTCAGGCCGTCCGCCAGCAGGCGCTGGGCCGTGTCCAGACCGCGCCCGTCGCGGTGATACAGCCGCAGGACCACATCGCCCACCGCCACCGCCTCGCCCGGCTTTCTGACCAGTTCCACGCCGACGCCATGATCGATGGCCTCGCCCTTGCGTTCGCGGCCGCCGCCCAGCGCCAGCACGGCGCGGCCCACGCTCAGGGCGTCGATGCGCTCCACGAACCCGGCACGGGGGGCCGTGATCTCGGCGCGTCCGGGGGCCACGTCCAGCAGCGCCGGATCGTCCACCAGCGCCGGATCGCCGCCCTGCGCCGCCACGAAGGCGCGGAATTTCGCCAGCGCCGAGCCGTCGTGCAGCGTCACGTGGGCGCGGGCCTCGGCCTGGGTCTCGTCCTCGCCGTAGGCGGCCAGGGCCTCCACTGCCAGGGCCACGCACAACTCGGTCAGGTCCTCTGGCCCCTCGCCGCGCAGGGTGGCCAGCGCCTCCTGCACCTCCAGGCTGTTGCCCGCCAGATGACCCAGCGGGGTGTCCATGTCGGTCAGCACGGCGCGCACCTGCCGCCCGGCGCGGGTGCCGATGTCCACCATCGCGCGGGCCAGCCCTCGGCCATCGTCGAGGGTTTTCATGAACGCACCCGCGCCCACCTTCACGTCCAGCACCACCGTATGCGCCCCGGACGCCAGCTTCTTGCTCATGATGGAGGAGGCGATCAGCGGCAGGCAGTCCACCGTGGCCGTCACGTCACGCAGGGCGTACAGCTGGCCGTCGGCGGGGGCCAGGTCTTTGGACTGTCCCACCAGCGCGAGGCCGATGTCGCGGGCCTGGGCCAAGAAGCGCTCCTCCGAGAGTTCCGACGTCCAGCCGGGAAAACTCTCCAGCTTGTCGATGGTGCCGCCGGTGTGCGCCAGCCCGCGCCCGCTCATCTTGGCCACCGTCAGGCCCAGCGCCGCCAGCATGGGAGTCAGGATCAGGCTGGTCTTGTCGCCCACGCCGCCGGTACTGTGCTTGTCCACGGTGCGCGGCAAGCCCTCCAGATCCAGTCCATCGCCGCTGGCGGCCATCACCGCCGTCAGGTCTGCGGTTTCCTGGGGGGTCATGCCCTTCAGGTACACGGCCATCAGCCACGCGCTGATCTGGTAGTCGGGCACCTCGCCGCGCGTGTAGCCCAGCACCAGCGCCTCCAGTTCGGCGCGCGAATGCTCCTCACCATCGCGTTTCTTGCGGATCAGGTCGGGCACGTTGAAGGCAGGGGAGGAAGGCATGGGCCAGTCTAGCGGCTGTGAGACGCCGCTTTGCCGTTCGCGTGCCCTGCGGCTCCAGGGCTGGCAGGCGAGCCACTGCCCAGCACCGCGCAGCGCGCCCCCAGCCGTGCGAACACGGCCCGCAGTTCGGGCGGGCCATCCACCCGGAAGTCGCAGTCCAGGCCCAGCAGAAAGGCGGCGAATCCCCCCAGATCGTTGCGTTCGGCCCGCAGGCGGGTGCCCCCGGCCTCCGCGCCGAGGTGGGTGAACCACACCGAGACGCGGCCCCGCAATTCCTCGGGTGGGGCGTCGAGCCACACGCTGATCTGCGCGGCGGGCGCGGGCAACGGCAGGGTGGAGCGCAGGTAGGCCAGCGCGTCGAAACCGGGCGGCGCGGTAAACGTCACGTCCAGCACGCGCAGATCGGCCATGCGGTCTACGCGGAACGAGCGCAGGGCGTCCCGCAGGTGGCAACGGCCCACCGCGTACCAGCGCCCGTCCAGATGCAGCGCGCGGTACACGTCCACCCGGCGGGTCTGGCGGGAGGAGTGCGGCGAGGCGTACGCGAACTCCACCGTCCGCGCCCCGTGAACGGCCCCCAGCAGCCCGGACAGCAGCGCCGCGTCGGTGGACACCACCCACGGCGAGGCGTCCAGTTGCACCGCGTCCTCCAGGGCCTCCACCGTCTCGCGGATGGCGTGAGGCAGGGTGCGGGCCAGCTTGGCGCCCGCCGCGTGGGCCGCCGGGGCCAGCGCCCCCAGCCCCAGCAGATGCAGCGCCCGCAGGCCCAGCGCCAGACTCAACGCCTCCTCGCCCGTAAACATCAGCGGGGGCAGCCGGAAGCCGGGTTTCAGGCGGTACGCCCCGCCCACGCCGCGCCGCCCCTCCACCGGAATGCCCAGGTCTTGCAGCCGGGCAATGTAGCGCTGCACCGTGCGCGGGCTGACCTCCAGCACGCGGGCCAGCTCCGCGCCGGTCACGCTTTCGCGGGCCTGCAGCAGTTCCAGCACGGTCAGCACCCGCATGGAGGGGTCATACATTCCTGTATGCTGCCACACAAAGAAGACACAGGCTGACGGGAATCGGAGTTACGCTGTGGGCGGAGGTCAAGATGACAAATACGCCCACGGTAGATTCCCCGTCCATCCTCTCCCCCGCCCAGTTTCTGGGCCACTGGCAGGGCCACCGCCGCCTGTCCCGCCGCGTGATCGAGGCGTTTCCCGAAGACCAGCTGTTCAGCTTCAGCATAGGCGGCATGCGTCCCTTCGGCGTGCTGGCGTGGGAAATCCATCAGGTGAGCGAACTCACGCTGAACGGCATGCGGACGGGCGAGTGGACGATGCCCCAGTGGCGCGACGGCACTTCCGCTGACCGGGTTGAACTGCTGCGCGTCTGGGACGAACTGACGGCCCGCATTCAGGCCGAGCTGCCCACCGTAGACCTCAACTTCTTCTCGCAGGTGCACCCGCTGCCGTGGGGCGAGATGAGCGGCTGGGACGCGGCGATCTATACCATCGACAACGAGATTCATCACCGGGGCCAGGGCTACGTGTTCCTGCGGGCACTGGGCACCGAGCCGCCCGCCTTCTATGAACGCTAGCGGCACCTTCACCGTCCAGCCGCGCGCTGACGCCCCCGCCCAGACCGTTCCCGACATCGGGCGGATGGTGCTGGACAAACGGTGGAGCGGTGAGCTGGACGGGCACAGCGTGGTGGAAATGCTGACCTGCATGACGCCGGTGGCCGGCTCGGCGGTGTACGTCGCCATCGAGACCGTGCAGGCCGTGCTGAACGGCCGCCAGGGAAGTTTCGCCTTCTTTCACACGGGCGTCAGCGAACGTGGGCGCCAGCGCCTGACCTACCGGGTGGTGCCCGATTCGGGGAGCGGTGGGCTGGCTGGCCTGAGCGGTGAGCTCACGCTGAACGTCGTGGAGGGCGTACACCACTACACCCTCGACTACACGCTGCCCGAAACCTGAGAGGTGGACATGCCCAGATCGTCCTTGCGTCCTCCCATCCAGACCGGCGATGAAGCACTCCGCGCGCCGGGCGAGGTCAGACCAGTCCCCGTCCAGCGCCTGAATCCCCCGCACCTTCCGGCGCTGGACACGTTCAAGGCGCGGCCTGATCCCGACGACAGGACGCAAGCCTGGCTGCTGCGCCTGCCATGACACACGGTCTGGAACACCATGTCCCTCACCCTTGAGTTCAGCGGCCCGGTCTGGTACTGGAAAGGCCCCGCCCCGCACCATTTCGTGACCGTGCCGGCCGAGCAGGCCCAGGACATACGGGCCGCCGCCCGCTTCGTCACCTACGGCTGGGGCATGATCCCGGTCACGGTCAGGGTGGGCGAGACCGTCTGGAAGACCTCGCTGTTTCCCAAAGACGGGCTGTACCTCCTGCCCGTCAAGCTGGCGGTCAGGACGGCCGAGCAGATCGAGGAAGGCGATGAGGTGACGGTGCAGCTGGAAGTGGGTTGAGTGGGTTGATGGTCTGCCCGGAGGAGAATCCATGAGCGATCCCACCCTGCTGTTTGAAGCGTTCCGCCGCAATGCCCGCGTGAATGCTTTCCTGCTGGACGAACTGACCGACGCCGATCTGGCCCGCTCCGACGGCCAGGGCGGCATGACCGTCGCGCAGCTGCTCAGTCACATGGGCGCGTCGCGCGGCGGCTGGTTGCAGGAGATGTCACCGGCCTTCGCGGCCTCCGCCCTCGCCCTCACGGGCGGGGAATCCATCTGGGGCTGGCACACGGCTGACCGGGCCACCCTCGGGGCCATGCTGAGCGCCGGTGACGAGGCCGCTCTCCAGGCCGTGCAGGCCCATCTGGACAGCGGAGAACCGTTCGCCGATCCAAGGGGCGTGGACACCTTCGCGTCCCACCCGGCTCACTTCCTGCTGTATATGATCGTCCACGACGCCAACCACCGGGGCCAGATCGTCGCCCTGCTCCGCCAGAGCGGCGCCTCACCGGAGCGGCTGGACAGGCTGGAGCAGCAGTGGGATCTCTGGCGCAAGTGACCCACCCCCGCCAACCCCACCACAGCGACGCACAGGAGACTCCATGTCCGATCTGACCCTGCTTCACGACTCCTTCCGCCGCAACGCCCGCGTGAACACCGCTCTGCTGGACGCCCTGAAACCGGAGGAATACGATCTCTCGGACGGTCAGGGTGGGCAGACCGTCGCGCAGATTCTGCGGCACATGGCGGGCTTTCGCGTCGGCTGGCTGTGGAATCTGTCGCGCGCCCATACGGGGCCGCTGCTTGACCCCACCCGCCAGGACGCGGACGGTGACCCCCTGTGGCGCTGGCAGGACAGCCCGCCGAACGAGCTGGGCGCCGCCTTCACCGCCGGAGACGAGGCCGCCCTGCAAGCTGTCCAGGCCGCGCTGGCCGAGGGCCGCGCCTTCGACGATCCCTGGAAAGAGGGGGCCTACGCGGCCAACCCCGCACACTTCCTGCAACACACCATCGTTCACGACAGCCACCACCGGGGCCAGATCATGGCGCTGCTGCGTCGAGGCGGGCGCACGCCCGAAGAGATGGACGCGCTGGACGAGCACTGGGCGATCTGGAGAGAATGATGAAGATTCCCGAACTGTACGACTACCTCGTCCGCGCCCGACGCGACCTGTGGGCCACGCTGGAAAGCGTGCCGGATGAGGTGCTGTCCCGCCCCATGCTGGACGGGGACCGAATGCAGAGCATCAAGGATCTGATCGCCCACACCGCAGGCGTGGAAGACGGCTGGCTGCATTACACCATCCTGCAAGATAAGCCCGTCGAGGAAGGATTTCCCGCCCTGAAAGCAGCCGGAAGCGGGCCTGTATATGCCGGATTCCCGCTTTCAGAGCTGCTGGACTACTGGCGGGCGGTGGAGCAGAGCACCCTGACCTACCTGTCCACCCTGACCGACGCTGAGTTGCAGCGCGTGGTGGAGGACACGCCGGAAGAACACTTCAAGCTGGACGGTCTGCTGTGGCATGTCATGTTGCACGAGGTCAGGCACACCGCGCAGATCGCCGCGCTGTTGCGGACGCAGGGCATCAAGCCGCCGTCGCTGGACCTGCTGTTCTACCTGCCGAACCTGAAGGCGTAAACCACAGCCACAGGCCAACACGAAAAGCCCCCGCCGAGACGCGGGGGCTTTGTTCTGGAAGGAAGGCTTAAGCCGTCGTCTGCGGCATCTGCGGTTTGGTCAGCGAAATCTTCGCCACCGCGTCGCGCACCACGTCTCCGGTAATCAGCTCCTGGGTCAGCAGCGCCTCGGCCACCTCGTGCATGGCGGCCTTGTACTCGACCACCAGAGCACGGGCGCGGTCAAAGGCGTGGTTCAGGATGCGCTTGACGTCCTCGTCCACCAGCTGACTGGTGTGCTCGCTGAAGGCTTTGGGGCGGGCCATGTCCTCGCCCAGGAACACCGGGCCGGAATCGCTGCTCAGGGCCATGTTCTTGAAGTTCTCGCCCATGCCCCATTCCAGCACCATCTTGCGGGCGATGTTGGTGGCCTTGCGGAAGTCGTCGGCTGCGCCCGAGGTCACGCTGCCCATGAAGACTTCTTCGGCGGCTCGGCCCCCAAGCGCCACGACCAGCTGGTTTTCCAGCCGCTCCTTGCTCATCAGCACCTGCTCTTCCGGCAGGTAGAACGCCGCACCCAGCGCCCGCCCACGTGGAATGATGCTGACCTTCTGCAGCTTGTCGCTGCCCGGAATCACGGCGGCGGTCACGGCATGTCCGGCCTCGTGGTAGGCGATGGCCTTCTTTTCCTCAGGGCTGACGCTCAGCGAGCTGTTTTCCAGCCCCAGCGTGATCTTGTCCAGCGCGCGGTAGAAGTCGCTCATGTCGATCTGGGTCTTGCTCAGGCGAGCGGCTTCCAGCGCGGCCTCGTTGGTGATGTTCTTGAGATCCGCCCCCGAGAAGTACGGTGTGCTGCGGGCCACCTCGTTCACGTCCACGCCGTCGGCCAGCGGCTTGTTGCGCAGGTGAACTTTGAGGATCGCCTCGCGTTCCTTCATGGTGGGCAGGTCGATGGTCACCTGACGGTCAAAGCGGCCGGGGCGCAGCAGCGCCGGGTCCAGCACGTCGGGCCGGTTGGTGGCGCCCAGCACGATCACGTTGCTGGACTTGTCGAAGCCGTCCATCTCCGAGAGGATCTGGTTGAGGGTCTGCTCGCGCTCATCGTGACCGCCGCCGATGCCCGCCCCACGCTTGCGACCAATCGAGTCGATCTCGTCGATGAACATGATCGCGGGCGCACTTTTCCGGGCGTCCTCGAACAGCGTGCGCACGCGGCTGGCGCCGACGCCGACGAACATCTCCATGAATTCAGACGCGCTGACACTGAAGAACGGCACGTCCGCCTCCCCGGCAATCGCGCGGGCCAGCAGCGTCTTCCCGGTGCCGGGAGGGCCGACGAGCAGCACGCCCTTGGGAATCTCCGCACCGATCTGGTGGTACTTGCCGGGATTCTTGAGAAAGTCCACGACTTCGATCAGTTCCTTCTTGGCTTCCTCGTGCCCAGCCACGTCGGTGAACTTGGTCTGCACGCGGTTTTCCTTGCCGTACTTCTTGGCCTTGCTCTGCCCGAACTGCATGACGCCGTTCTGGCCGCCCTGGGCACGCATGAAGAAGAAGTACATCAGGCCGATCAGCAAAATGATGGGCAGGAAGTTCAGCAGAATGCCGAGCCACTGGCTGGGGGCCTCGAAGCGGTAATCCACGTTCTGGGTTTCCAGTTCGGTGATCAGGCTGCTGTCCGGCACCGCGAGGCTGCTGGGCAAGCGCACGGAAAAGCTGCTGGTGTTGGTGGTACGCGGCTGCTGGCCGGGGTTGGTGGCCAGCTTGACGTCGGTGGGGGCCTTAAGGACCACACTGGCGTTGTTCTCGCGCACCACGACCTGCGAGACGCTCCCCTGATCCAGCAGGGTCTTGAATTCGTTATAGTTAACATTGACCCGTCCGTTGGGCGTCTGCGAAAACATTAAAAACAGCGCCAGGACGAATAATACGATCAGCCAGGGGTTGAGCCGCCTCAAGAACGTTCCTCCAGGGGGAAAGGGGGGAATTGGGGCGCACTTCGCCCCTTCTAGACTTGAGTGTACCAGACTCAAGGTGTATGAAATTGTCCCGCATTACAACTGTGATTCCGGGGCAGTCTTTAGCGTTCCGAAAGGTTTCCTGGGGGGCTGCGGCGACGCAGAAGCCACAGCAGCAGAATGGTCAGGAAAAAGACTGGAACGCCAATCAGCAGGATGACGGGCAGGACATTCAGCAGAATGCCGAGCCACTGGCTGGGAGCCTCGAAGCGGTAATCGACGTTCTGGGTTTCCAGTTCGGTGATCAGACTGCTGTCCGGCACGGCGAGGCTGCTGGGCAGACGCACACGCACGGTGGCAGGACGGGCCGGTTCACGCAGGTCGACGGTGGCTGTAATCTCCCTCACCACCACGCGGCTGACCTGTCCGCCGTCCAGCAGCGTCTGAAATTGCGCGTAGGTCACGCTGGGCGGTGAGCGCAGCTGGGTCCAGAACAACCACGCGCCAGCGGCCACAAGCAGCAACGCCGCGACGCCGGGCAGCAGCAGCGCGCTGAACCACGGGGGCGGGCGGGAGGACGGCGGAGGCTGGGTCATGGACCGCAGAAGAGCGCCTCCCCCCACTGACGGTCAACCCCCTAAAGGATGGACTATCCTGGCAGGGAATGATTGACGCGGACACCACCTGGCAACAGGCTTGCACGGCCCTGGCTGGGGGCGACTTTGAGACGGCGTTTGGCGTGCTGGATTCGGCGCTGGAGGAGGCCATGCCAGCGAAAGCGCGCCCGCGCCAACCGGCGCAGCCCACGGCGGCGCGCCTGTGCCTGTACCTGGGCAGCCTGCACGCGCTGTACGGCGACGCGGCCACCGAACAGCTCGGCACGGCGCTGTCCGAGGCACGCACGCTGAATCCGGCGGCGACGCATGATCCGCTGTACCTGGCCCTGAACGCTGAGCTGGAGGCCCGCACACGCGGCCCGGAAGCGGCCCCGCCGACAGAGGCCGCGCGCGAGGCCGCCGATCCAGTGGCCCGCTTTCACGCGCTGTGCGCCCTGGCCCTGGCCGAGCAGCCGCAGGCCGCGCTGGACATCCATCTGGCGACGGGCGATCTGCCGCCGCATCTGCGCTGGCGGCTGCGCTCGTGGCAGGCCGACTGCCAGGAACAGCTGGGCCACACCGAAGACGCCATTCACCTGTACGCCGAGGCCGCGCATCTGGCGGGCGGACTGGACCGCGCGGTAATGCTGCAGGAGCAGGCCGCCCTGCTGATCCAGGACGGTCAGCCGGAGGTGGCCAAGACCGTGCTGGACAGCGCGCGGCTGCTGTACGGCAACAAACAGGCGGCGCGGGCCAACCCCGCACAAGCCGAGGATGAGGGCCTGAACCTGGCCACCTGGCACTACCTGCGGGCACAGGCGCTGCTGCAGATGGACCTGCCGGAAGCTGCCTTCGAGATGATCGGTGAGGCCGACCGGCTAGAGCGCCTGCACGGCACGCCGGGCTACGTGGTGGCGCTGCTGCGCGGGCAGATTCTGAGCCACCTGGGCCAGCAGGAAAAGGCCATCGCCGCCTTCGAGGCCGCGCTGCAACTGGCCGAGGAAGGAGACCGTCCCTACGCCAACCACGAGCTGGGCGTGGCCCTGCTGGACATGGACCGCCCGGTGGAGGCCCGTGACCGGCTGGAAATCGCCCTGAACGAACCCAACTATCCGTATCAGCCCGAGGTGCTGGCCGACATCGCCGAGTGCGACTACCGCCTGGGCCGCATGCCCGAGGCGCAGCTGGCCGCCGAACAGGCGCTGGCGCAGGGCGCGGTGATCCCCGCCAGTCTGGTGCTGGGCAGCGTGGCCCTGGACTACTTCCAGCTGGACGAGGCGCTGGAGCACTACGAGCGGGTGGTGCGCGAGGCTGCCCCCGACAGCCGCGACTGGATCATCGGGCACCAGATGGCCGCCGACGTGATGGCGCAGCAGGGCTTTCCCAACCCCGCCGCCGCCGTCGCCCACGCCCAGCAGGCCCTGGCCCACACCCACGAAAGCGACGACTGGCACGGCACCCTGCAAGACCTGTTGACGCGGGCGCAGACGTTGCTGGGCCAGCAGGACGGCCGGATGCTGAACTAGCCGGAGCAGGGGCCGGGATAGATCACCCGGCCCCCTGCGTTTTCCTGCGCTCAGCCCGCGTCCAGCGCCGCCTTCAACACTCCTGCCACCCGGCCCGGCTCGGCCTTGCCCCGGCTGGCCCGCATCACCTGACCGGTGAAAAAGCCCAGCAGCGCGGTCTTGCCGCCCCGGTAGGCCTCGGTCTCGGCGGGGTGGTTCGCCAGCACCCCGGCCACGATGCGCTCCAGTTCGGCGTCGTCCAGGCCGGCGCTCAGGCCCTCGCGCTCGACGATGGCGGCGGGGGCCTCGCCGGATTCGGCGGCGCGGGCCAGCACGTCGCGGGCCACCCGCGAGGTCACCTTGCCGGCGGCCAGCAGCCCGGCCAGCGGCGCGAGATCGGCGGCCCGCACCCGCACCGTGCCGGCCCGCAGCGGCGTCGCCAGATCGTTGACTGTCCACGACGCCACCTGCGCGAACGTTTCGCCCGGCGTGGCGTCGGCCAGGAAAGCCAGCAGGGTCTCGTCCCGCGCCAGCGTCCTGGCGTCCCCTTCGGCGGCGCCCAGCCGGGTCAGGCGCGTGACTTCGGCCTCCTGCTGGGGGGTCAGGGCGGGTTGCACGCCGCCTGAGGCAGCGGGGGCGGCGTCGGCCCTGGGCTTCTTGCCCGCCGGCTTCGGCTTGCCACTTTCGGCCTTTTGCGTCTGCCCCCAGGCGTCCTTGAGGGTCATGATGCGCCCGAACACCAGGGCGTCCCCCCGGCTGTCCACCGGATCGCGCCAGAAGTACCCCTGCCGCTCGAACTGGTAACGGGTGTCGTGGGGATCGGCGGCCACGCTGGCCTCCACGTACCCGCGCGTGACGCGCAGGCTGTCGGGGTTCAGGTGACGCAGGAAGCCGGTGTCCAGCGGCCCGCTCTCGTGGCCGGGCTGTTCGGGATCGAAGTCGGGAACCATGTCGTCGGGGTGCTCGCCTTCGGGGTTGGGCACGCGGAACAGGCGGTCATACAGCCGGAACTCGGCGGGGATGGCGTCTTGGGCGCCCACCCAGTGGATCACACCGCCCGCCTTCGCCCCCTCGTCCAGCAGCGTGGCGTGGAGGTGCGTCACGTTGCCGTCATCGTCGGTGTCGAAGCGGTCTGCGCGGATGATGCCCGCCCCGCGCAGGCGCACCGTGCCGCCGGGGGTCAGCCGCTTGTAGCCCTTGGGCGGATCGGCGCTGAAATCCTCACGCTCGATGAAAATGTCGCGGGTCAGCCTGACCTCGCGCACCGCCTGTGCGGGGGCCATCCGGTCGCCGTCTGGCAGGGCCACCAGACCGTCGGCAGAGGCCGCCACGACGTCATGCGGCCAGTACGGCAGCTGCAGCGTTCGCGTCTCCTCCAGATTCTCCAGCGTCACACGCAGCGGCTCGAGCACCGCCATCACGCGCGGGGCCTTGTGGTTCAGGTCGTCGCGCACCGCGTTCTCGTAGACGGCAATGTCCACGGTGCGGTTGGTGCGGCTCACGCCGATCTGGCGGGCAAAGGCCAGCACCGCCTGCGGCGTGACCCCCAGCCGCTGCTGGGCGCGCAGGGTGGGCATGCGCGGATCGTCCCAGCCGCTGACGTGGCCGCCCTCCACCAGCTGCCGCAGCTTGCGCTTGCTGACAATGGTGTATTCCAGGCTGCGCCGCCCGAACTCGTACTGGTGCGGGCGCGGGGCGAACGAGAGGCGCTCCATCAGCCAGTCGTAGATGGCGCGGTTGTCCACGAACTCCAGGCTGCACATGCTGTGGGTCACGCCCTCGATGGCGTCCTGCAGGGGGTGCTGGAAGTCGTACATGGGGTAGATGCACCACGCGTCCCCGGCGCGGTAGTGCCACGCCCGCTTGATGCGGTACAACACCGGATCGCGCAGCTTCATGTTGGGGCTGGACAGGTCGATCTTGCCGCGCAGCACGTGTGCTCCGTCCGCGAACTCCCCAGCACGCATGCGGCGGAACAGGTCGAGATTTTCCTCCACGTCCCGCTCGCGGTACGGGCTGGGCGTGCCGGGGGTGTGGGCGTCGCCGCGCAGGCGGGCCATCTCCTCGCCGCTCACGCTGTCCACGTAGGCGTCGCCCTGCCGAATCAGTTGCTCGGCGTAGGCGTAGTACCGCTCGAAATTGTCGGAGGCGTAGAACACGTTCTCGCCCCAGTCCCAGCCCAGCCAGCGCAGGTCGGCCATGATGCCGTCGGCGAATTCCTGCGACTCGCCTTCCGGGTTGGTGTCGTCCAGCCGCAGGTGGTAGCGGCCCCCGTACTGTACGGCGGTCTGGAAGTCCAGAAACGACGCGAAGGTGTGGCCCAGGTGCAGGTAGCCGTTGGGCTCGGGGGGAAAGCGGGTCACGATGCCCGCGTACTTGCCATTTTGCAGGTCGCGTTCGACGATCTCGGTGATGTAGTTGTCGAGCTGGGCAGAGGCCACCCGCGCCGCAGGGGACGCTTCAGGGGTGGCGGAACTGGGTTTGTCGGCGTCGGGCACGGTCATCGTGCCAGCATACCCGCGCAGGAATGCGGGATGACCGCCCCGCCCCCATTCGTGAGTCCCGGCTCTGCGCCCCTCACACGGCCCCGCCCGGCCCAGCCCGCAGACTGCCGTATGGAACTGCTGTGGAACGTCCTGATCGATCTGCTGACCCCGGAAAACGGCTGGTCGGTGCGGCTGGTGGTGCGGATCATCCTGAGCACGCTGCTGCTGTTCAGTTACATCGTGATCCTGGCCCGCACCTTCGGGGCGCGCACCTTCGCCACCTTCACCTCCTACGACTTTCTGACCAACGTGGCCTCCGGGTCGCTGGTCGCCAGCGCCATTCTGGGCAAGAGCATCGTGGAAAGCAGCCTGAGCCTGCTGGTGCTGGTGCTGCTCCAGGGGCTGATCTCGGGCCTCAGCGCCCGCTCGCAGCGTGCCCAGCGGGTCTTCGACAACGGCCCGGTGGTGCTGGTGGAGCGCGGGCAGATTCGCCACGGGGCCATGCGGCAGGCCCGCGTCTCGGAGGCGATCCTGTACGAGGAACTGCGGCAGGCGGGCGTGAACAACGTGGAGGGCGTGGCCTTCGCGGTGCTGGAGTCCGGCGGGCGCATCAGCGTGTTGCAGGAGGCGGAGGGGGGCCGCATCAGCGCGGCCATCCAGCCAACGCCCAAAGGGACATGAACGCCCCCCGAACACGGGGCTGACCGCCCGCACAGTACGCTGGGAGCCGCATGAATCTCGAACTGAGCGCCGTCTGGATGCGGATGCAGAACCTGCTCCAGAGCTTTCTCGTCACCATTCCCAACATCCTGATCGGCCTGCTGGTCTTCGTGATCTTCCTGGGGATCGCCCGGCTGGCCAGCAACGCCGTGTCCAGCGTGGCCGGGCGGGCCGGGCAGCCCCGGGGCATCGCGCTGGTGTTCTCGCGCATCGTGTCGTGGCTGGTGCTGGCGGTGGGCGTGCTGGTGGCGCTGACGGTGATCTTCCCCACCCTGACGGCCGCCTCGCTGTTCGGGGCGCTGGGGGTCAGCGGGGTGGCCATCGGCTTTGCGTTCAAGGACATCTTCCAGAACCTGCTGGCGGGCCTGCTGATTCTGGTGACACGCCCCTTCCGCATCGGCGATCAGATCGTCTCCGGCGATCACGAGGGCGTCGTGGAGGACATTCAGGTGCGCGCCACGCTGCTGCGCACCTATGACAACCGCCGGGTGGTGATTCCCAATTCCGAGCTGTACACCAACCGCGTGACCGTGAACACCGCCTACCCGCAGCGCCGCCTGTCGGTCACGGTGGGCATCGGCTACGGCGACGACATCGCGGCGGCCCGCGCCCTGATCCTGAAAACGCTGGGCGGGCTGGACGGCCTGCTGACCGATCCGGCCCCCAGCGTGCTGGTTAAGGAACTGGGCGATTTCTCGGTGAATCTGGACGTGCGCTTCTGGATCGATCCGCCCATCCGCAAGGAGGCGGTGGAAGCGCAGGACGGCGTGCTGGAGGCCATCCGGAACGCGCTGCCCGCCGCCGGCTTTGACCTGCCCTTTCCCACCCAGCAACTGTTGCTGCACGATCAGACCGAGGCGACGGACGGTGACCGCACCCGGCAGCGCGAGGGCTGGCCCGCCCGCCGGAACAACCCCCAGTCCCGGCAGCAGCTTCAGCGTGAGGCGCAAGAGACGGCGCAGGAACAGCCGCAGCCGGACGCCACCGCGTCATGAAACGCACCTGGCTGCGCCTGCGCCAGATCAGCCAGGAATTCTGGTTCATTCCGGCGGTCATGACCGTGCTGGCCCTGCTGCTGGCCGAGGCGGGCATCAGCGCCGAGGAAACCTACGGCGTGCCGGACGGCCTGACCTTCGTGTACGGCGGCGGCGAGACCGGCTCGCGCAGCCTGCTGTCGGCCATCGCGGGCAGCAGCATCGGGGTGGCGGGCACGGTCTTTTCCATCACCATCGCCGCGCTCTCCTACGCGGCGGGCTCGATGGGGCCGCGCCTGCTGGACAACTTCACGCGCGACCGGGGCAACCAGCTCACGCTGGGCACGTTCATCGCCACCTTCGCCTTCACGCTGTATACCCTGCGCGCGGTGACCGGCAGCGAGGATCAGCCGTTCGTGCCGCATTTCAACGTGACCTTCGCGCTGGTGCTGGCGCTGGCGAGCGTCGCCATGCTGGTGTACTACCTGGCGCACGTCACCGGCTCGATCAACATGACCCACGTCGCCAACTTGCTGCGCGACGACATGCGCGACTCGCTGATGAACGCCACCCTGAAAGACGATCCGGATCAGGACACGGCCGTGGCCCCGCCGCCGGAATTCTGGACGAACGGCGAGGTGCTGCACGCCCCCAGGGGCGGCTACCTGCAACTGATGGACAACGACCTGCTGCTGGAGCGCGCGCGGGCGGCAGATGTGGCCCTGCTGCTGCACGTCCGGCCCGGCGACTACGTGTTTCCCAACTCGGTGATCGCGGTGGGCGTGCCCCGGCTGCCGGACGGTGTGATGGACGCCCTGACACTGGGTGACCGCCGCACCGTGGGACAGGATCTGGAATACAGCGTGCGCCAGCTGGCCGAGGTGGCTGCCCGCGCCCTGAGCCCCGGCGTGAACGACCCGGTGACGGCCATCGACGTGATCGACCGCTTTGGCGACGCGCTGTGCAGCCTGCAGGATCGCCGCTGGCCCGACGGCGTGTCTTACCAGGATCAGGTGTTGCGGCTGGTGGTGCCGGTGACCGATTTCACGGGCCTGACCGGCAGCATGTTCAACATGATCCGCCAGTACGGCAAGGGCAGCCCCAGCGTGATGCTGCGGCTGCTGGAGGTCTTCCGGACGACCGCCTCGTGCCTGAACGACACCGAGCGCCGCGCCGTGATCCGTCACCACGCCGAACTGGTGCGCGAGGACGCCCTGGCGAACATTGAGAACTCCGGCGACCGCACCGACATCGAGCGCCGTTACCAGGCCCTGCTCGACACCCTGGCGAACGGCCAGGACGCCGAGGTGCACGAGGCCGCCCGGCATGCGGTGCGGCAGGCACAGGGGGGGCGGGCCAACTGAGAGATGGAGACGTGGTGAGGGTGAAACGCCGCCTGACCAGTGCCTACTCGGCCAGCGGCGCGGGGGTTTCCGGCCGGGCCTCACCCCCGCTGCGCTGGCTGAGGACCGTGCCGCCCACCACGAGCAGGCCCCCCAGCGCGCCGCGCAGGCCCACCCGCTCGCCGATGAGAAAGAAGCTGAACAGGGTGGCCGTCACCGGTTCCAGCGCGTAGATCAGGCTGGCCTCGGCAGCACTGACGGTGCGCTGGCCCACCGTTTGCAGCAGCGTGGTCAGGGCGGTGGCCACCACCCCCAGATACAGCAGCGGCCCCCAGGCGGCGGCGGGCGGCCAGGCGGTGCCGCCAGACACCCCGGCCCACAGCCACGCCAGCACCGTGACCGCCGCAAGCTGCGCCAGCGTGAACGGCAGCGCCGCGTGCCGGTTCGACAGCCGCTCCAGCGTGATGATGAAGCCCGCGTAGGTCACGGCGCAGGCCAGCGCCCAGGCGTCGCCCACCACCCACGCGCCGCCCTCCCAGGACAGCAGGCCCAGGCCCAGCACCGCTAGGGGCAGCGCGGCCAGCAAGGGCAGGGGCATCCGCCGCCGCTGCGCGAAGACCAGCCACAGCGGCACCAGCACCACGCTCAGGGCCGTGAAGAAGGCGGCGCGGTTGGCGGTGGTGGTTTGCAAGGCAATGGTCTGGGTGCCGTAGCCCGCAATCAGCCATGCGCCCAGCAACAGGCCGTCGCGCCACAGACCGTCGCGCCACGAGAAGCGGGGACGGGCGGCAGGCGCGGGTTGATCCGCCCGCCGTCGCCGCAGGCCCCAGCCCCGGATCAGCAGGGCGGGCAGCAGCGCCAGGAAACCGATCAGAAACCGCCACGCAATCAGCTGGGCCGGGGGCAGCAGCTCGCCCAGCGTTTTGACCACCGCGAAGGTGCTGCCCCACACCGCCGTGACCAGAATGAGGAGAAGAACGCCGCGCAACCGGGGAGACACGGTAAGGATTGTAGAGGGGATGAAGGGCGAAAGGCGCCGCCCACCATAAGAAGGTGGGCGGCGCGATCAGTAGTGAGATGAAGTGTTACGGCACTTTCGCCTGGAAACAGACGGTTCCCTGACCCCCCGCCGGCACGCTCGGCAGGGTGAGGGTCATCAGCCCCGGCCGCTGCGGACTGCCGACCGGGTCACCAGGATTGGTCACGGGCACGTTGCTCAGGGCACCCTCATCGCCATCGCTGACGCTGGTAAGGGGCGGCATCACGGCCGCGCTGTCGGCGGCCCCTGCGGTCAGCGCCACGCCCGGCGCGTACTTCAGGCCCAGCGCCTGACCGCCGCCTCTGGTACCGTAGGCCGAGAGCTGCGGCACCAGGCCAGAGGGCACGTAATCCCGCAACACGAAGTTGGTGGCTTCCCCGCCAGCATTGCTGTATATCACACAGTATTCCACCGACTCACCGGGGCGCACGCCAATCAGGGTGCTGCTATCTGTGAATGGACCGCCCGCCGTATTGCGGCCCAGCTTGAGCAGCGAGATGCTGGGAGGCTGCGCGGTCACCACGACGTTGTAGCTGAACTCGCTGGTCTCGCTGCTGACCGAAACCGTGGTGCCGGGGCAACTGGCGGCCGAGCAGGTGGCGGTCGCCGTCAACCGCGTGCCTACAGTGACGCCATTCGGCAGCGGAACGCTGAAGCGGAAGCGATTGGTGGTGTCGGTGCCGGTGAGGGTATCGGTGTAGGTGCCCGTGCCGCCATCGGTGTCCGCCGCGCTGCCCTCGATCAGGGTCACCAGGTAGGTCCTGCCCTCGCCGAAGCCGCTGGCATCAGCCGCCGCGATGAACAGCTCGATGGCGCTGCCCGGGCGGGCAAAGCCGCTCAGCTGCAGTTTGCCGCTCACGATCTGCGCCATCTCGAAGACTGGGAAATTCAACAGGTCGTTGCCTCCAGTATCCCCATCACCGCTATCGTTCCTGGTGACGTAGGGCGCTGTGCCGGCGCTGGCTGAATCGCCCGCCGCAAGCAGATCAATCCCGATCTGGTTGCTGGCCGCCGCGCCGTTGGCCGCTGCGATCGTCCCATTGTCGTACATGCTGTTCTGGGAGATCAGGTTGCCAGTATGACCGCTGACCACCAGGATGCCCGCACCGTAGTTCTGAGCGATCACGTTGTTCCGGACGGCGTTGTTGGAGCTGTAAATTCGGATGCCCGACGTTTCGCCCGGCGCACCGCCCTGTCCGATGCCGTTCCCGGTGATCGTGTTTCGCTCGATCGTGTTGCCGCCGCTGCCCTGATAGCCGTCGACCCCCACGCCGCTGTTCTCAGTGATCAGGTTGCCGCTGACCGTGTGGTTCTTGCTTCCAGAGTTTTCGAGATCTATACCGTCCAGATTCGTGTTGCCGATTCCGTTGCCGCGAATCTCGTTGTTGGTGATTGTCCAGTTCTCGGAGCCACCCTCCACGCCGAAGCCCTTGCCCGCCGCGCAGCCGATCAGGTTGTTCCGCACCGTGCCGCCGTCGCCGCCCACCGAGCGGATGTTGTCGGCGTTGCTCAGGGCGGCGGTGGTCGAAGCCCCGCAGCCAAAGCTGCTGGCAGGCGAGCCGAGGATGTTGGCCTCGATCAGGCTGCCGGTAAAGTTGTTGCCGATCCGGATGTTGGCGTGATTGTTCTGGTTTGCCTGGTTGCCGAAGCCGTAGACGGACATGCCCCGCACCTGGAGGTCATTGGCCTGAAGATCCAGACCCACCAGGAGGGCACTGGTACCGACAAGCTGCACTTCAGGCTTCTGGACCATATCCAGCGTGGCCGTGTTGAGGTAACCCACCGTGCCGCCCGTGCCCAGCACGCCCGTATTGGTATTGCCGACGTTCACGGACTGGGTAGTGCCGTCAACGCTGACGTTACTGCGCGTGATGGCGGGCATTACGCTGCCTGTAGACGTGATGATTGCAACTCCACCTGTCAGGGCACCCGACGGAATCATGAAGATGCTGGTATCGCGGGCGCTGGGCAAGGTCTGACTTGCGCCCGTGACCACTGCGCCCCGGTTGCCGCTCTGGGCCAGCGTGTTATTTGCCAGCGCATTGGCGTTCACGATGAACTGCCTCAAACTGCCCTGTCCGGGCGTCGCCGCGTCGCCTGTATTGACTACAGTGCTGAAGTTGTAGCCGAAATCGACATTCGCCACGTTGGAGCTACCCACGGTCACACTCGCCACCGACTGTGCGCCCACAGGCAAGGTTCCCGTGCTGAGCGCCGGATCGGTGCTCTTGGGGAACGCGCCGCCCACCTGCGCTGTGTTGCCGCTGACATAGGTCTGTACAGGAAGTTGCATACACCCCGCTGGAGGCGTCGAGACGTTAGCAGCTGGGGCGCAGGCACCGGCACGGCTGCTGGTCACGAAGCTATTGACCACCCGCACCTTGTAATCGCCGGGCAGCTGGTTAGCAAAGGTATATCCACCGCTAGCGTCAGTCAGCTTGGCGTCAATGAACGCTCCCGCATTGTTGTACAGCTCGACCCGCACGCTAGGGCGCAGGCTCATGCCCTCAGCAGCGTTGTAGATCCGGCCCGCGCCTCCGCCGTAGTTGTAGTCCTCGTAAACGTTGCCGGAAATGAAAAAAAGAGAAGTGACGATGTCCGTATCTGTAGCACTATTGTTGCCTGCCGTAGGATCAGTAGCACCCACCGGAACTGCCACTGTGACAGTGTTGCTGACGCTGCCGCTGGCCGCCGTCACGTTGGCCGTGACCGTGAATTCGTAGAACGCGCCGGTGGCCAAGGCAGGTAAGGTCACGCCACCTGCACTCTGCAATGCAGCGGTAGTCGGGGCAGTAGTGCAGGTATTACCGCTGACCGCGGTGCAGGCCGCTGCCGTCTGATTTAGACCTGTCGCGGTGGGATCTTTGACCACCGCGCCCGTAACGCTGCTGGGGCCGTTATTGGTCACACGGATGGTATATGTGGTGTTATTTCCTGAATTTACGCTGCCCACACCATCGGTTTTGGTTATAGCAAGATCAGCGGATGGCACAAAACCGAAATTATTACCATTCGCAGCAGTGTCGGTAACTGCCACAGTCAGCTGAGCCGGAGCAGGGATAGTCGGCGTCTTCCCATTTACAGCACTATCAGAGATAACTCTGACAGTATAAGTGCCCGCAGCAATACCTAAGAAGGTATAGTTGCCACTGGTATCTGCCTGAACAGTCGCAACAACAGCCTGACTTGAATTCAGAAGCTGCAAAGTGGCAGACGGAATGCCCGTTTCTCCTCCATCCGCAACACCATTCCTATTCGTGTCGTTATAGACCTTCCCCGTGATGGTTGCATCGCCGTTGGTAATAACAGCAGAGGATAAGACGCTACTGACCAAACCATAGACATAGGTGTCGAGGTAGCGAGTGTCACCCAAACCACCCGCCGCAAAGTTGCCCCAGGTATGAGTGCCCGCCGCCGTCCCAGAGGCTCCTCCGCTAGGTAAGTTAGATGTCCCCCCTTTACCTGGCAGCTTGGTCACGTCGTCCCAGTAAACCTGTGTATTCGATGTTCCTGTCTGAGAAGTGGCCCGGTAGACAGTCAATCCATTGTTGTCTCCACCGCCGCTTGTCTCCACATCGTAAGCCACAAAATGATATTCGCCTAAGCGCACCTTCAACTCTGCATTGTAGTTACCGATAGGCAATACAGTTCCCGCTGCATTTTTTCCGTCCCAGACCACGGACGTCTCGGTCGAAGCCAAACTGGTTCCGAGCAACAAGCGGTCACCTGTGCCGTAAACACCATCTTTGTTAGTGTCAATGGTGATGGTGTACGTCCCATCGACATCGCCAGTAAATTTAAATCTGCCAGTGTCGTTCATCCCCACCGTATTCCCTGGCGAAATGAAAGTACGGCCACCATCCCCCTCAAAGCGGAAATTGGAAATGACTGGAGGAAGTGTGGGAGGTGATGAAGCCTGGGCGGGATAGCTCAGATAAATTGGGTGCAGAGGTGCTGCCGAAGCAGTCCCCTCAGCGCTGTATCCCGAATTGGGGGCATCCAAGCCGATAGAATTGGCGATGATATCGTAACGGAACCCTGCAAATTTGTTCAGATCGAGTTTCCAAATATATTCTGACCCCGTCCGTCCTCCAGGGACGCGCACAAAATAATTTGAGTCCGTAGAGCCTGTGGCGGTGTATGTCTCGTATCCGTTGAAGGCCCATGCCCTGCCCCAGATACGCCCGCTATTCAGCCTAGGATCAGGATTTATACTGTTATTAGGTGTGACAGTAATATCAAAGCGCTTGAAATATCTTTCGTCAGCTGTTCCACCGTTAGTGTTGTATAACCGGATTTGGTATGCGCCTGTCGTGGTGGTGGTGTATTTGTATGCCGTGGTAATCGGGCCTGACAGCGTGGAATTGCAGGCAATTTTACCCTTACCTGCGATAGGTACGAAAGTCTGAACTAATGTACCTGATGGATTATAAATCTCAATGCGGAGAGGGTCGGCATCTACCGCACCACACAAAGAGATATTAATAACCTCTCCTGAAGACAGAATATCGGCATAGACAGGACGATTATTCGTTTTGATGTATTGACTGGTAACGTCATAAGCATATAGATATTGGTTAAAAGGCTCTCCTGACGCAGTACTGCCAAGACTGGTTTGCACAGATCCTTCCGCAAAAGCAGTGCCGAATACGCTGGCAGCCATTCCAAGGGCTATACCCATCCAGCCTCTGAGTCGCTTCAACTTCAACCGATTCATCGTCTATCTCCAATCGTTTCATCCACAGTCAAATCAAGCCGCACGTAAGCTCCCTTTTTGGAGTATTGATTGCCGATGCCCTCGAAGCCGGCCAGGTTGTACCCGGCGGTCAGCCAGGTGCCAGGCAGGGCGCGCACGCTGGCTTCCAGGCCATAGCCCGCCTGCGTTGTGCCGGTGCTGGGCTGCGTCAGCACGCGGCCCCACGCGCCCACGCCGAAGCGCTCGCCCAGGTACGCTGTGCCGCCCAGCGCCGCCTGCGCGGTGAAGCTGCCCGGATCGTTCAGCAATGTGCGGGTATCCACGCCGCCACGCACGGCCCAGCGGGGCTGACGGTACTCGGCGCTCAGGTTGCCGCTCAGTTCGGGCTTGTTTCCGGCCAGGCTGCCGTTGACGTAACGCAGGGTCCCCAGGCTGTTGAAGGCGCTGTTGCGGTAAGCGTAGCCCACGGCAGCGCGCAGGCCACCCTTGCCCGCACCGAATTCGGCCAGACTGTCGGCGCTGAGGGTCAGCCTCGGCGTGAGTTGTCCAGCGACGCCCGCACGGATGACCACGCCGAAGCCCTTGTCGTTTAGGACCAGATCGGTTCCGGCGGTGGCGCTGACCGTCTCGGTCTTGTAGTTCAGGTCCGCGCCTGCGCCGAGTTCGGTCTTGCTGGCTGCGATGTCGTACACGGCGCTGCCCCGCAGCCCCAGCGAGGTGCGCGCGTTCAGGGGCAGGGTGGTGGTCACGCCGAAGCGGGCGCGGTTGCCCTGACCGCCCGCCGTGGGCAGGTCATAGGCCACCGCGTAGTTGGTGCGGCCCAGCATGCTGTCCAGCGTCAGGCCAGCGGTCTGGCCCACGCCCCAGGTCACCTTGTCGGTGACGCCCAGCGTGACCTTGCCGAGGCGGTAGCGCACGCCTAAGTTGGTTTCCGCTTTCTGCGCCCCGCTGAAGGGCTGGGTGTGCACCACGTCCACGTCCAGCGGGGCGCGGTGGTAGCCGGCGCTGGCAATGCCGCTCAGGCCCCGCTGATCGCCGAAGCCCACCTTGAGGCCGCCGCCCACGCTGAAGGGCGACAGCGCGACATCCGCGCGGGCCGACACGCTGCCACCCTGCGTAGGTTCCGTGGCCGTGGGTGTGCGGTGGTACTCGCCGTCTACCAGCACGCGGACATTCTGGGCGACTTTGGCGTCGTAGCTGCCGCTGACGTTCAGGCCCGGCGCGAAGGGGGCCAGTCCGGCGTAGCCCGCACTCTGGTAGCGCACCTTGAAACCCAGGTTTCCCCCGGTCAGGCCACGGCCGCCGAATTTGGTGCTGGCATCCAGACTGGCCTGCATCCCGCCCGAATACGCCAGCAGACCGTCGGCGCGGGTCTCTCCATTGGCGTAGCGGGCACGCGCGCCAAAGGTGAAGCGGCTGTCCAGGCTGACGGCGGCCACGCCCACGCTGTAGGTCTTGCCAGCGTATCCGGCCTGCACGCCGTAGGCCAGTTTGCGCTGGGAGTTCTCGTTTTCCAGGCGGTAGGAGGCCAGCACCACCACGTCATTCAATGTGGGGTCCACCCGGTCCAGCGCACGGGTCAGGGTGACGATTCCGGTGGCGCGGTCCAGTTGATAATCCACGTTGCGGACCAGCCGAACGCGGCCCAGTTCCTTGCCGGTGTCCTGTTCCAGCGTGACCACGTCCAGCGTCTCGCTGCCCAGACTGATCTCCCCATTCTTCAGGCGCAGGATGCGGGTGCCCTCGGGCAGGACGCGCTCATCGGTGACCCGGGCCTCGGGCACCAGGGCCACGAAGCCGGACACTGAGGGGTTGCTTTTACCATTCGCACTCAGGGCCGTGAACTGCTCGCCTACCGGCAGCACGTCGATGGGCAGCGGCGCGCGGCGATACTGCGCGTGGAAGGCCGGGTGATCGTATTCCACGGCCACCGGGTCACTGCCCTGGAGCGGCACGCTTTCCACGCTGCTGTCGCCGAACAGGCTGTAGCGCCGCAGGGTGTCGCGCTCGCTGGGCAGGCCGTCCTTGTCGGCGGCCACGTAGAGTTTGCCTCCGGCCAGCGGTCCCTCGTAGCTGGCGCGGGCCTGCACTTTCAGATCGTCACTCAGGTTGAGGCTGCCGTCCAGACCCAGCGTGGCACTGACCATGCCCACGCCCACGCGGCCCCCGCCGGGCGTGACGGCGAAACTCTGGCGGATCACGTCCGCGCCTTGCAGGACGTCCAGTTTCAGGGTGCCAGGCGACGCCTGCGGCTGCAGTTCCAGCACGCCCTCACCGTCTACCAGCCGCAACTGATAGTCGGCTTCCGTGGGGTTGGCGTCGGGGGTGCGCGGCTCCAGGTTGGAGCGCAGCGTCACCGACGACTGCGAGGATAGGCGGCCAAAAGCATCCAGCGCGCGAACCTTCAGGCGCAGCGGCGTGCTGCCGTCGGCCACCAGGGTTTCGGGCAGGACCTCCACCTTCGCCGTGGGTCCCACGCGGTTGACCGTGATGCTCTGCCCGGCGAAGGTCAGAATGTTGGGGCCGGGCGTCAGCGGCACGCCCACGTACACCAGACGGGTCACGCCGCGCGGGCCGTCGTCGGTGGTCTGGCCGATGCGGTCACTGCCGATGGGCTTGCCGTTGACCCGCAGTTCGCCCACCTCGCCCACCGCCACTTCCACCACCACGCTGATGCGGTCCCGGATGCGCACGTCGCTGCCCTGGAGCGGGAGCTTGATGGCCCCCTCGTTCTCGCTGAGCTGCCCGGCGGCACTCAGGGCAATGGCGCCCTTCAGGTCGGCATCGTTGATCTGCCCCTGGAGGACCTCGCTCCGGTCTCCGGCATAACGGGCGAGCAACGCGGGCGCCGGCAGTTCGGGCAACGCGCCCTCATGGGTCAGGGTGTAGGTGAGGCTGCCGCGCAGGACCGTGCCAGCGGCGTGGCCCGGCAGCGTCCAGTACAGCGCACCGCTGGCCCCACGGCGCGGATCGGCAGTGGCCTGCCCGTTCAGGCGGCTGCTGCCTGGAACAAAGGTGGCGCCCGCAGGGACGGCGTGCGCGATGATCACCTCGCGGGCCTGGGCCGGGGCGTCGAAGGGCAGGCTGACGACGCTCGTGCGCGTGACCGATCTGGTCACCGCCGGGGCAGGCACGGCTTCGGGTACGGGCGCCGGAGCGGGTTCAGCGGCCATCAGCCGTCCCATCACGGCCTGCGGGCGCGAACAGGCGGGCGTGTCCAGCGTGGCATTCAGGGTCGCCATGCCCGCAGCCGTCACGCGCACGCGGTAGCTCAGGGTTCTCGTTTCGCCGCTCTGGAGTTCTCCGCTGAACGCGGTGGGGTCCAGCGCCTCCAGACCCACGCCGGGAGTGTCACTGAGGGTGTAGGGGACCGTCACATCGGCCGTATTTTTCAGGGTCAGCGTGACCGTTGCTTCCTGGCCGACGGGCGTGTCGGCCAGCGGCGAACGGGTCAGTTGCAACGGGGTAGAGTCAGCCCTGACGCTGACCGTCATACGCCGCTGCAGACCCCACGGACCCAACGTGGCGATGACCGTCAGAGGTCCGGCGCGTGTCGCGACCCCGCCAAGCTGCTGGATCCCATTGCTCCTGCGACTGAAGGTTCCTTCCAGCGTGCGTCCGCCGCCTCCGAAGTCCAGTTCGCCCGCAGACTCCTCATCGGGGTCTCCTGCCAGTGCCAGGGTCATGGGAAGTGCGCCGGCAAAGTCGGTCGTTGCGCGGGCAGTAAAGGTCACCGTGTCGCCCACGCAGACTTCGGGCTTGTCGCTCTCCAGGGTCAGGGCCACCTGCGGGCGAACTTCCACCGTGGCCTCCGCCACGCCGCCGCGCGGCACGCTCACGCTGGGGGTGACCTCCACCTGTGCGCCAGCGACTGCGCCGACGCGGATGGGGTAGGTTCCGGCAGCCACGCGGGTCTCGGCCTGTCCGTCCACACTCAGGGGCTGCTCGCCTACGGTCACGTCGGCGGTGCCACGCTGGCGCAGACCGGGCAGCACCAGCGTGGCGCTCACGCGCAGCAGGCCGGTCTGGTCCACCGCGCCCACCGCAATGGGTGCCGGTTTGCCCGCACGCACCAGGCTGAAGCCCACCGCGTTGCTGTACTGCTTCGCGGTTGCAGGCTGGCGCAGTTCGATCACGTATTTCCCGGCGCGCATGGGCAACGGCAGTTCCACCTCGCCCAGGTTGCGGCTGATCGGCAGCGGTACGGAGTACCCGGTGGCCGCGTCGATCACGCGGGCTTCCAGCTCGTCCGGGCCGTCGCCGTCGTACATCTTCAGGCTGTACGGTCCGCCGTCGGTGCTGATGTTGATGGCCGGCACCCACGCCTGCGAATGCACATTGACGGTCAGGCGGTCCGCACTGACAGCGGCGCTGACCCCGGCCAGCCGAATGGCGAAGGTGTTCTTGCCGTTGCCCTGCGTGACGGCGCGCAGGGTGTATTTCCCGGCGGGCAGCGTCTGGTCCAGCAGCGTTTCCCAGCCGTGTTGGCCGGGCGTGAAGGTGCGGCTGACCATCGTCCGGCCCGCGCTGTCCAGCACGCTGAAGGTGGTGGACACCGGCGCCGCGCCCTGATCGTACTGCTCGTCGCCGTAATAGGCGTCGCTGTTGCGGTAGTCGGACGGGTCCACCCGGGGGCTGTACAGCTCCAGGCGCACCGCCCCCGTCACCGGCACGTCCAGGGTCAGGGTCTGGTCGCCCACGGTCCAGGCCAGCGCATCACCCACGCTGGTCAGGGGCAGGCTGGTGTCGATCCCGGTGCCAGTGGCCCGCGCGTTCGCGCCCGCGCCCACAGCCAGCAGGGCCGTCAGGGACAGGGCGAGGCGGTGCAGATTGTGTCGGTGGCTCTTCACGGTAGTCAGTTCCTCCAGCTCAGCGTGGGATCGGTGGTGGCCGCGCGCGGCTCGCCGTTCCAGGCAAAGCGGTAGGTGAGGTTCGTTTCACCCGCAGGCAGGCTAGCGGGCAGCGTCTTGCGTCCGTCTTTCAAGGTGGCCCCGGCGGGCAGCGGGTCCAGCAGCTCCACGCCTTCCAGCACGCGCGGCGACTGGATGTCCAGTGTGACCACGTAGCCGTCCTCCACCGCATAGACGGCCTTTTCCAGCGTCACGACGGTGTCGCCCTGCGTGACCGTAAGCGTGGTGCGGCGCAGCGCCGCAATCTCGCCGCCCAGCGGGGCCAGCGGGAAGTCCACGCCTGTCAGGCCATTGACGAACACCGTCTGGGTGCCGCTCAGGCCGCCGTCGCGCGGCACCGGCAGCGGCGGGTAGGGTGTGGTCAGGGGGTCCAGTCGCAGCGCCTGCGTTCCATTGACGACGTTGGCGAAGCTGTAGCGGCCCTGTGGATCGGTCAGGGTCTGGCGCCCCCCGGCCAGCAGCACGCGGGCGCGCGGCAGCGGGGTGTCCAGCCCTTCCTGATAGCGCCCGTCACGGTTGCGGTCCACGTACACCACGCCCAGGATGTCCGACAGCGGCGCGAACAGGCCCAGCCTCAGCTTGACAGTGGCCACGGCCTGGTTGCTGGCGATGGCGCGGGCCACGCCGCCGGCCCCGACGCCACTGACCTCCACGGTATTCACCAGTTCCCCGGCAGCATCAGCCGTGACGCGGGTGTCGTAGGTCAGCGTGACCGGCACCCCGGCGGGCAGTTCCGCCACGCTCCAGGTCAGCACACCGTCCTTGATCTGCGGATCGGCTAGGGGTTGGCCGCCCAGCCGGCTGCTGCCGGGGATGTAGCTCAGGCCCTTTGCGGGCGTGTCCTTGATGCGCGCGTCGATGATCGAGGTGGTGGCCGATTTGTTGGTGACGGTCAGGGTGTAGCTCAGACGGTCACCGACGGTCACCTCGGTGGCGTTCACGTCCTTGTTCACGGCCAGCTTAGCAGTCCACACCGGGGTCATGACCTCGTTGCTGCTCAGGGAATCAGGCGTCTGGGTGCTGACCATCTGGAAGATGTTCTTGAGGGCCTCGCCGTCCACCGCACGGGGGCTGACCCTCGTAACCACGGTCAGCACGCGCGTTTCATTGGGGGCCAGCGTTTCCAGGGTCCACTGCACGGTCTGCGCGCCTTCCGCGCCGGTGCTGAGGCCGCCGTCCGTGGCGCTCACGAAGTCCAGGTGGGCGGTCAGCTTGTCGGACACCACCACGCCGGTCAGCGGGCGGGTGTAGGGATTGCGGACCATGAGGCGGTAGGTGATGGTGTCGCCTGTCGCCACCGTCGCCCCGGCGGGCAGGGTCACCGCGGTCTGGCCGTCCTGAGCCGTTGCCACGGAGGACTTGACCAGTTCGGGCAGGCCGCCTTCCACACTGTCCACCGCGTCGCTGGTGGCGTTGCTGGTCCCCCGCTCCCCCCTGATGGTGATCAGGGCATCCAGCGGCCCGGTCTGGTTGGCGCTGTAGCACACCCGCACGGGGGCGCTCTGGCCCGCGTCCAGCAGCAGGGGCTGCGCGAGGGGCTGGCCGCCTTCGCCGTAAAAAACAGCGGTGGCCCTGCCCGTGGGATAGCCCACGCTCAGGGTAAAGGCATCCTTCACGTCACCCGTATTTTTTGCGGTGTGGTCAAAGCAGACGGGTTGCCCCAGCACGGCCAGCACCCGGCTCTGGCGGTCTGCGGCGGTGCCTTCGGGGGCTTCAGGGTTGCCTTGTGGGCCAATCGCCACGGCGGGCTGGTAACGCACATCAACTCTCGCCGTATCACTCACGGTCTGCTTGCCGGTCAGGACGGTGGCGGTGTTGGGGATGACCTTGTTCTCGGCGCTGGCGCCCGCGCGCATCCTGAAGGTCAGGGTCAGGTCCGCGCCGGGGGCCAGACTGGGCACGCGCACGCGCACGCCGCGCACCACAGTTCCGGGGATGGCGGTCCAGACCGTGCCGTCCTCGGTGTATTCCAGCGTGCCCGCGTTGCTGCTGGCGCTGCCCGCCACGAAGCTCAGACCCTGCGCGAGTTGCGCGGTCAGGAGGTCAGTCAGGATGACCTCGCGGCTCTGGCCCTGGCCGCCGTTGGTGGTCTTGACCGTCACGGTGGTTTCCGCGCCGGGGCGCAGCAGCGCGGGGCTAAAGCTCTTGCTCACGGAGAGGGCGGGGGGCGGGCTGATTCGCACCACGCTCACGTTGTTGCTGTCGCTCTGGCCGCCCGCGCATCCGGCCACCAGATTCACGAAGGCGTCTCCAGCGCTGATCGCTTCCACCAGCAGCAGCACATCCGCCGTCCTGTCGGCGTCCAGCGTGACGCTGCTGATCTCCGGCTCGTTTGTGTCGGCCTTGCCATTGCCGTTCAGGTCACGCACCAGCTTCAATCCAGGGGTGGAGATGCCGCCTGCCTCCGTCCGGGCGGAGACGCCGAAGGTAGAGGTGGCGTTGCCCGCGTTGACGATCTTGTAGACGAACGTCGCCGCTTCGCCGGGCAGCAGGGCCGCGCTCTGGCCGGGCTGGGCCACCGTGCCGTCGGGGGTCACACTGACCGCACACACAGCGGCAACGGTGGTCTGCACGACGTTGGACCGCACCACGGTGGGCTGGCCGGTGGGGGGAGACAGGAACTCGGCCTGCGCCTGGTTGGTGATCACCGTGCCGGCGGGCGTGAGTGTCTGGGCGCCAGCGTGTGCGCCGGGCAGCAGCAGACCCAGCAGCAACGCGGGAAGGACGAAACGGGAGCGGGTCACAGAGTTCTCCTTGAGTGGGCGGGAGGGGCGCTGCGCACGAAAATGTGCGTGGAGTCAAAACAGGCGCTGGAGCAAAAAAAGTTCTGGTGTTGTGGATAGGTTTTGGCGGGAGCATTGCGAGAAAGCGCGCCCCACACAGAAGGCAGGGCGCGCATGGGTGAGGTTTACTTGACGATGACCTGGAAGATGAGGGTCAGGCCGCCCTGCGCGGGGAAGGCGTCGTTGGCATCCACCGTGCCGTTGCCGTTGGTGTCCACACCGACGTCCACGCTAGTCACCGCGCTCGCGGCCACCGTTGGTACGGCGCTGGTCTGCCAAGTGCCGCCGTTGAAGCGGTACAGCACCGCGCCGGCCGTGAAGGTCTTGGTGGCCGTGACGGAGCTGAAGGTCGTCCAGGTGAACACGTTGGTGCTGGGGTTGGTGTTGGACTCGGTCACGTAGAAGTTCTTGAGCACCGCGTTGTAGTTGTTCTTCGCCGTGATGGTGTAGCTCAGGGGCGCACCGGGCAGGGCCGAGGCAGGTTCGGACTTGCTCAGCACAACCCCCTTGTCGTTGGGCTGGCCCACGGCGATCTCGTCGTTGTTGTCCTCACGCACGATGGTGCTGTACACCGCCTTGGCCGTCTGCTGGACAACCAAGTTGGTGGTCACGCCGTTGACCGTGGTGGCCTGAGCGTTGGTCGGGATGTCCACAACCGCGAAAACCTTGAGTTCCGTATCGGCGATAGCCGTGCCGGTGGTGTAGCTGCGGGTGCCGTCAGGGTTGGTCGTGAAGGGCAGCTCCGTGCCCGGCTGGCCGTTGTTGTCGCTGAAGTAGCGAACGTTAACCGTCGTGTTGGAAACGGTGCTGTCGGCGGCGATGACGGGCACCACCACGGTTCCTTTCAGGGTGTAGCTGTCGCTGTACGCACCCAGGTTCGCCAGGTCCATGGGGAACACCGCGCTGCTGTCGGTACTCGTGCCGGGCGCGGTGCCGGCGGCCGCCCCTGGCACAACGCTCTGAACAGGGTTGGGGGTGGGCGTGGTGCCCAGCGCGGAGGTCGCGTCGCCGAACTGCAGCTGAGGAGGGAAAACCGTATTGGTCGAGGCATCATCGCTGAGCGCGTCGCCGTCGTTGCCCGAGTCTGCGCCCACGATGATGACCACAGGACCGGGGTTGTTGGCCGGGTCACTGTCGAAATCAGGGTAGGTCACCACCGTGCGGTAACCCAGCGTTTGCCCAGGGGCGACCGTCAGCAGGGGATAACCATTGGCGTCGACCGGCAAGGCCTTGCCGTTGGTGTCAGTAAAGCTCACGATCACGCCGTTGGGCAGCGTGAAGATCCCCCCGGCGCTGGGCGTGGCCAGAGAAATGCCCCCTGGTCCGGTCGTATCCGTGGGGAACAGGCGAACGATATCCGTCAGTGAGCCGCCGTTGGTCAGGCTGTTGATAAAGACCACAGTGTCGGCGGTGCTGTTGGCATCGGCCTTGGGATAGGCAATCTGATTGTCCAAGTTGACGGCCACGATATTCGTGCCGGGCCGAGTGGGATCCACGTAACCAGGAACGGTGGTGGGGCTACCGGGAGGCGTCACGGTGGTGGCGGGCGGCTGCTGGCCCGGCGTCGTCGGATCACCGTCGATCACGCCGTTGAAGATCGAGGGAGTGTAAATCACGGCGCGGCTGTACTGGAGGTCAGAGGCCGCTTCCGTCTTCGGCGCAATCACACCCGCGGTGTAGACGTCGGCGGTGCCCTGGGGGCTGGCCGCGTACCTGCCACCGGCTGCAGCGTTTGCAGGCACTTCAATGACCTGGATAATGCTGACGACGCCCTCGTCCTGCTGGGTTTCAAGCTTATCGACACGCACGGTCACCTGCGTCACCGGGCCCGCAGCGCGCTCGACGGCCCCCAGCAGGCCGTCGTTGTTGGCATCAAGGTAGTACTTGACGCTGGTCGGTGCACTGGGACTGCCATTGGTGTTGGCCGCCAGCTGAACGACGTAGTCATCGACGTTGCCCTGGTTGACCACCTTGTATGCCGTTTCGAGCACTGCACCCGGCAGGACATTGCCCTGGTAACCGGTCGGCAGCGGGTCCGTCGTGGCCGTGGTGCCGTCAGTGCCGTTCACGTACACGATGTCAAAATCGGGTTTGGGCAGTACGGTGGTGCTGACCGTGTTGGAATTGACCGGCGTGGCCGGCGCGTTGGTGGTGGGATCGGTGAAGGTGGCGGTCGCAGTGTTGGTGATCACCGTGCCCGAGGGCGTTCCGGCAGCGGCAGCGGTTCCGGCGGCCAGGGCCACCATCAGGGTCAGAAATTTGGGGTTGACTTTCACAGGACTTCTCCTTATTTGCTTTGGCCATTGGCGGCCAGTAGATGTTTGAATCGAGAATGTGGAAATGGTGGGGCGTGCGATTTACTTGACCTGAATGCGGTAGCCCAGCTCCAGCGATTTGCCGGGGGCCAGTTCGGCCACGATCCAGCGCACGGCGTTGTACTCGCCCGGCTTGACCTCCACCTCCTTCTGAACGGACTTGCCGTTCTCGGTCACGGTGATGGTCTTTTTCAGGGGCGCGGCGGCGAAGGTCTTGCCACCATCGATGGAGTACATGATTTTCGTGCTGTCCAGACCTTTCTCGGGCGCCAGATACTCGGTGTTCTTGGGTACGGGCAGCTGCACCGGCAGATCGCGAACCGTCTTGGCGGTGGCGTTCTTCACGCTGACCATCTGTCTGATGACGTCGCCGGGGTTGACGCTGCCGGGGTTGGGCACGAGCTGCTCCGTGGGTTTGCCGTCGACCTTGATGGTCTTCACGGCCAGCATGCTCAGTTTCAGGCTGATGGGTTCGCTGCCCTGAGCGAGTGCGCTGACCGCGCCGCTGAGCAGCAGCGTGATAAGCAGGGTGGGCGGGTGACATTTCATGCGGACTCCTAAGAAGTTAAAGGCACAGTGAAGAGATGAGCGGCGGATCAGCAGGGCTTCTTTTCCTGTACTGAGGGTAAAAATCTGTTTCTTACACGTTGCTTACACGGCCGCCTATCATTTGGAAGGCAAACGGCCATACGAGAAGACGTGAGAATAATGAGTATCTAAAGATGACGCTGGAATCCGTTCCAGACGGGTTCTTCACAGGATCAGAAATAAAGGGCCGTAGTGCTGACCAAAAAAACCCCCCCGACGGGGTGATAGGAGAGTGAGACTGAGGTATTCGGCAGACTGAATTGCCTGGTACGAACGGCTACAGTTCCAGCCTCTGCCCTACCCTCTGCCCCACCGGCAGGGCCGTCAGCAGCACCTCGTATTTGCCCGTCACGAAAACCTGAAAGCCGCGCTTTTGCAGATCGCGGCGGGTGTCGGTCACGTCGGCGCACAGCAGACTCAGATCCGGGCGAGCGAAGTTTTTCATGCGGGCGCCGTAGCTCAGGGTGCCGTCGCGGTAGCGGGCGTTGGGAAAGCCCAGCACCAGCCCGCCTGTTTCGGTCAGGTGGTGGCGGCACAGCGCTTTAAGCAGCACGTCCCGGCGCACCCCCGGACTTTGCAACAGGCTGAGGGCCAGAATCACGTCGAAACGGTCCAGTTCAGCGGAGGGGAGGCAGGCCACGTCCAGTTCCACAAACCTGCCCGCTGGGTGCCTGCGCCGAGCCTGCCCCAGCGCCGAGGCGTCGCTGTCCACCCCCACCACCTTAAAGGACCGGTCTGGAAAGGCCAGGGCCAGGGCGTCCAACTCACGCCCGGTGTTCACGCCCAGGGCCAGCACGCGCCCGCCTGCCGGGGGACCGATTCGCCGCAGCGCCTCCACCAGTGTCAGCAGCAGCACCGGGTCTTCCAGCTTGTCCACCCGCGCCCAGTCACTGTCTGCGCCATAACCCTCCGCGTCCGGGGCAGGGGCAGCAGCGTAGGGGCGCAGGCCCAGGCCAAAGCGCACCCGGCCCGGCCCCGCCCGCTCCGGCGTCCGCAGGTGTGCGCCCAGCGCGTCCGCCAGATCTACCCAGACACTCCAGGGGCGATGACGCCCCGCCGCTCCCAGCTCACCGGCATACAGGCCCAGGCCCGCGTCGGGGTCCGGAACTTCCAGCGTGACCTCTGCGCCTTCCTTCAGTCTGCTGGTCTCCAGCGCCTCGCGTACGGCGGGAACAATCAGTGACAGCGGTTCCAACGTGAAGGAGAGAGACGACGGCATCGCCCGTCAGCATATTGGACCGGGCTGTCGGTTGATCGGGACGGTGGGTGGTGCAGCGCTGTGGGACCGGTAAAAGTCCTCCCCTGCATCTTACCGGGGAGAACCTCAGACCAAAAAAAGGAGGAACACCAGCAACGGCGTTCCTCCTCAAGGGTGTGATGCTTGCGCGGGCTTACTGGCCGCCCAGCGCGGAGCCGAGTTGACGCAGACCTTCCTGGTCCTCTGCGGGGGCGGCAGACGCCAGCCGGCTGGTTTCGCTGCCCAGGTCAGGCAGCATCGCAGCTGCGCCGGACAGGTCACCGCTCTCCAGCGCGCTCTTGAGCTTCGCCAGCATGCTGGTCACGCTTTCCGCGCCGGGAACGCCGTCGAGGGTGCTGTGCCAGCTCGTGACGTTACTCACTGCCGTCTGGGCGTCCACGCCCTGAACGCCGCCCGAAAGGGCCTGAATGGTCTGCTGAAGTTGCTGATTCATGCGTCATACCTCCTTGAATTGATCCTGCCCACCTATCTAACGCCCGTTGGGCGGCGCGGTGTGTACGCCAGCCCGCCCTGTGAAAGTCAGTTCAAGGCTGTGCCAGACACAGCATTGCCACAAATCGTACGGTGGCCGAATCACATCTGGGCTGGGCTGCTGGTGTGAGTCCCCTCCCTTTCCAGAATGGCGAAGAACTTGAGGACCTGCTGACGCGGGTGTTCCAGAAAGCCGCCGATCCTGGCCCCGTGCAGGGACGGCTGGCGCTGACCTTCGCCATCCATGCCCCAGATGCCTGGCTGCGGGTGGACGGGCGTGACGGTCACGCGGCCAGCCTCAGCCGGGGCCAGAGCGCCCGCGACGCCAGCAGCGATCTGACCTTCGCCATGAGCGGCGAGACGGCCCACGCCTTCTGGCGCGGCGAGCTGAATCCGGTGGCGGCCATCACCGCCGGAAAGCTGAAGCTCAGTGGGCCGCTGCTGCGTGCCCTGGCCCTCGCGCCGGGACTGGCGAAGGTGCAGGCGGCCTACCGCGCCGAGACGGGGGGCGAGTAAAACCACCCTACCCGTGAGACCGCACTACTGCCAGCGTTCTCGCTCCTCACCCGCCTCGCCCAGCAGCAACGGGCGCAACTCGCCGATCAGGTACAGGCTGCCGCAGGCCAGTGCCAGCGGGCCACCCAGGGCACTCAGCGCGTTCAGCGCCTCCTGTGGGGAGCGGGTCAGGGTGACGGGCAGGCCCGTGAACAGCGGAGCAAGGTCAGCCGCCGCCGCCGCTCTTGGGCTGAGGGCCGCCTGAGTCAGGACCGAATGCAAAACGTGCGGACGCAGCGCCTCGACCACCCCGTCCACATCCTTATCGCCCGCTGCACCGAAGATGAGGGGCAGCGGGGGCAGAGCCAGCTCACGCAGTGTGGCGGCCAGCGCCCGCGCACCGTCGGGATTGTGCGCGCCGTCCAGCAGGATGCTCCCGCCGCGCCACGGCAGCCTTTCCAGCCGTCCGGGCCAGCGTGCGGCCGCCGCGCCTGACCGAATGGTTTCCTGGCCCACACCCAGTCGCACCGCCGCCGCCGCCGCCAGCGCCGCATTCCGTGCCCCGTGCGCGCCCAGCAGCGGGGTGTGAAAGCCCACGGCAGCCTTCGGCAGCGTCAGGGCCACCTCCGCACCCTGCCAGCCCAGCGAACGGGTCCGCATCTCTATCTCCTGACCCAGCGCCCACAGGTCCGCGCCAGTGTCCCGCAGGGGCGGTAACAGCGCCGCCGCCACCCCCGTCACGGCGGGGCGACCCGCCCGCAGAATCCCGGCCTTCTCGGCGGCGATGGCCTCCAGCGTGTGGCCCAGGATCTCGGTGTGGTCCAGTGCCACATTGGTCAGTACGCTCAGCAGCGGGTCCAGCACGTTGGTGGAATCCAGGCGGCCTCCCAGGCCCACCTCCATCACTGCCAGGTCGACTCCGGCCTGCGCGAACAGCAGCGCCCCCAGGGCTGTGACGATCTCAAAGAACGTGGCGCTGCTGGCCTCGGCGTGGGGCCGCACGTGGTCCAGCGCGGCTTCGACAATCTCTGAGGACACTTCCTGGCCGTTTACCTGAAAGCGTTCGGTGAAGCGGGTCAGGTGTGGGCTGGTAAAGAGGCCCGTACGCCGCCCGTCTGCCTGCAGGATGGAGGCCAGCACCGCCGCCGTGCTGCCCTTGCCGTTGGTGCCACCCACCAGCACGGTCTGGAAGGCCTCCTGTGGATCACCAAGGCGGGCCAGCAGCGCCCGTACCCGCTCCAGCCCCGGATGGATGCCGAAGCGCTGGCGGGCGAACAGCCAGCTCAGGTGGTTATCGCTCATCGGGATTCAGGACGGCAGCTCGAAGTGCTTTTCCAACGCAGGCACAATCTGCTTCTTGCGGCTGATGCGGTCTCCCAGATCGGCCACGTTCGCCACGGTGGGCGCACCGAACGCCGCCTGCACCACCGCCGCCTCGCGCTCGCTCGCCACCAGCATTCGGTTGGTCTCGTTCAGGATGTCCACCACGCCCAGCAACACCCCGTCCAGACCGTCCGCCGCCCGCACCGCCTGCATGGCCGCCAGCAGCTCGGCCTGACGCCCGAACACGTACCCGGGATTGGTGGTCTCGATCACGCCCAGGCCCCAGCGCTGCGGCTGAAGAGGATCGCCAAAGGGAAAGACCTTGTAGTCCATCTTCAGCAGCTCGGCGGCGGGCGTGTCGCCCAGATCGCTCTTGGCCGCGAACATCTCCAGCGCGTAGGCCGTCACGTCGCGCACCCCGGCAATCGGGGCCAGGAACGCCACCGCCTCGCGGTCATCGGGGGTGGTGGTGGGGCTGCGAAAGTGCAGGGTGTCGCTGAGGACTGCGCTCAGCATCAGCATGGCATCGGGCTGTTCCACGCTCAGGCGGGCCTCGCGGTGCAACTTCAGCAGCAGCGTGGCGGTGCAGCCCACCGGCTCGAAGCGCAGGAAGGCGGGCTGCATGGTGGTCAGGTTGCCCAGCTTGTGATGGTCGACGACGTGCGTGACCTTCAGGTCCGTCAGATTGGGCGCGGACTGGGCACTCTCGTTGTGGTCCACCAGGGCCACCGCCATGCCGGCCTCCAGCGCGGGCAGCAGCGGCGGGGCTTCTACCCCAGCCCGCTCCAGCACGAACGGCGTCTCGAAATTGAGATCGCCCAGGCGGTAGGCCTGAGCCGCAAGGCCCTGCCGCGACAGCAGGCGGGCGTAGACCAGCGCGGAGGCGATGGCGTCGGTATCTGGATTGAGGTGTCCGAACACGGGAAGCATGCAGGCAGTCTAGCGGCTGAGCTGGGCCGAAGATGCCTGGACCCGACACACGAAAAACCCCCGCACTTGGCGGGGGCTTTCAGGAAACAGGACGGAAGAGGAAGGTGCAGCTCTAACCCGTTGGGGCTTAGAAGTTGACCTTGTAGCTGATCTTGAAGACCTGGCCGCGTGCGTCAGCAGGGGCAGCGTTGCTTCCGCCGCGCAGACGCAGGTTGCCCACGCCGTAACCGAAGGACAGATCGTAGTAGTTGCCTTCGACGTACAGCAGGTCCTGCTTGACGGTCGCGCCGCCGGTGTTGACGTCGCTGTACTTGCCAGCCGTGTCGTTCACGAAGGGGGTGTAGGCGCGGTTGGTGCCCTGGTAGCCGGCGTAGTACACCGCCAGTTTGGTGTTGGGCAGCAGGAACTCATTGAGCTTCACGCCCACCGAGTACTTGAACGCGTTGGAGGTGTAGTCCGCGGGCTTGTTGGTGGGGGTAATGACTTCAGGCGTGGCAGGCGTAGCCGCCGAGGTCGGCGTCGCAGGCTGAGCATCCTGAGCAGGGGTGACCACGTTGTACTGACCGCTGCCGTAATCGTGGCTGCGGGTGTAGTAGCCGACCTGACCCTCGAAGCTGGGCTTGAAGATCACGTTCAGCGGATCGGTGCTCACCTTGACGCCAATGGCCGCAGCGTTGCTGTTGTCCTTGACGTTAGACAGACCCGTCAGGTTGCTGGCATCGCGCTCGGCGTCGGTGTAACGGTCAATCCCGAAGGCTGCCTTGACGTCCACCTGAGCAATCCCAATCTTCTTGCCGTACAGCACGTCACCGTAGGTGAAGGCGTTGCTGTAGCTGTTGGTGAAGTTCCGGTAACGCTGAGCGTAACCGATGCGGAAGGTCAGGTCCTTGACCAGCGCGCTGGCGTCCTTGCCGTTATGGGTCAGTTCCGCGCCGTACTCGGTGTAGCAGTTCTTGTCGGTGAAGTTGGCCAGCGAGAAGCTCAGCGCGCCGCCCACAGCGTCGGTATCGGAGCCAGCGATGCCGGGGTGATCGGCGCCGCAGCCGTTCGAATCCAGGAACTCGTTGTTCGCCAGACCGAAGTAGCTGTTGTACTTGCTGTTGCGGAACAGGGAGTTGTCACTCTGCTGACGGTTGCCGTTCAGAGCGAAGTAGTTGTAGTACCCACCGATGGCCAGACCGAAGCCAGGAGTGACATCGGCGCGCACGCTGTAGCGGGTGCCGTTACCGGACTGTCCATTGACCTTCTCGTATGCGTCCGCACCCTTATTGAGCTGGTAGTAGCCGCCGCGTACCGTCACCAGATTGAACAGGTTGGCCTTGGCCGCCACACCCAGATCGGTGATCAGCGAGCTGGTCGTACCGGCGTGGTTGGTTTCGCGGTCGTAGTACGCACCCAGGGCCACGGGGCCGAGCGCGCCGCCGACCTTGACGCCGAAGCCGTTCTGGTTGTTGTGGTAAGGGGCGGTGCTGTCATCGTCGGTCGGATCGGCTTCCATGATGCCAGCCGTCGCGTCATAACCGGCGGTGATGTTGCGATAGTTCAGATCATAGACCTTAACTGGTCCCAGGGTGCCGGCCACCTTACCGTAGAACGCACGCTCGGTGGTGGTTGCGGTGCTCAAAGTCACGCTGGTAGCGGGGGCCGTAGCAACGGTGTTGGGAGTGAAGGTGGTCCGCGTCACACTGCTCTGGGCGTATTCGCTGTCGATCTGCCAGCCAGCCACTGCGCCGTGCAGGTCTGCACCGAAAGCCACGACATTGGTGGGGCCACTGAGAACACCGGGCAACGTAACCGGAGTTGCAGGGGAAGGCACAGTGGCGCCGACACCCTTGGCGAAGTTCGTGACGGCATTGACGCCAGTTTCATCCAGCGACTCCTGGGCATAGTTGATGCCCGCCTTCAGGGTGCCGATAGGCGTGATTTCCGCACGCACGCCACGGTAATACTTGTACGCGCCGGCGCTGACGAAATCAAGCTCACGGGTGCCGTCGGGGTTGGCGATCAGCTTCCCAGTCGGATCGGCCGGGTTGACAATGTACTGAGGAATAGTGTTGAAGGCGGCATCCGCACCCCCACGGCTGCCGTAGACCACCGTGATGTTGGGCTTGTAGGCCCCAATCACAGGAACGTTGCTGCCGTCCACATTGACGATGAAGCCGTCACCGCGACCCGTGGCGTCATTGTCGAACAGATAATCCCCGAACTTGAACTTCAGCGCCTTGCCGAAAGTCACCGTAACAGGAGAATTGCCTACGGTAAAGGCTGCCGTTCCCTGCTTGAAGTAGAAGAACAAGGGACGATAGGTCACGTCATCCTGAACCACATCGGGGTAACGGCTGTCAGCGGTGGGCAGACCAGCACGCACACCAAAATTCACATCAACCTTGTTAACGTTCAGCTTGCCTGCACTGGGGGTGAACTTGCCAGTGGTTGCGCTGGTCGCGGTGTCGATCTTGCCAGCGTTGTCGAAGGTGATGCCGAAAGACAGGGTGGTATTGCCTTCCTTGCTGACCGCGCCGCCCGCATTGCTGAAGCCGTAGAAGCCCGCTTCCGAATTGACTACCTTGGAGCGGCTGCCGCTCAGGTCCGCCCAGTCCACGGCGGTATCGGCGGTATCGCCGTCGCCATCGTCGCCGGTGCTGAAGACGGTGCCGGGGAGCAGGCGGTCAAAGTCCATGTCGCGCGTGCCACGGGCCACGTAGTAGGTAGCGCTCAGGCTGGGGCGCAGGCTGAAAGCGTACTTCTCCAGCTGCTTGACGCGGTTGTCCAGGTCGCCCACCGAGGTCTCCACCTTGGTAACGCGGCCTTCGACGGTGCCCACGCGGCCCGACAGGGTGTCGAAGTCGGCCTTCTGGACCAGATCGGCCTGGGCGGCTTCGATGGCGCTGGTGCGGTCCTGCAGGTTCAGGATGTCCTGGTTCAGCAGCACGGTCAGGTCGTTCAGCGCGGCGATGCTGCTGGCGTTGTCGTCGACATCGGCACGCAGGGTGTCGTAGTCGTCGGCGCGGGCCGTCAGGTCGTCGATCTGGGCCTGGATGTTGGCAATCGCTTCGGCGTCGCCGGCGGGCGCGGTCGCGGTTCCGGCGGACGCCAGTTCCTCAACGCGGCTTTCCAGACGGGTGAAGTCGTCGCGGCTGACCGCGTTTTCTTCCAGGTCGCTGACGCGCACGCCCAGGGCAGCCAGATCGGCGGCCAGTTCCTGAATCGCGTTCTGCAGCGCGGTCAGGGTGTCGGCGTCGATGCTGCCAGCAGGCACTTCACCGGTACGGACCTGGTCGAGCAGGCGCGCGATGATCACGGCGGCCTCGTATCGCGTCAGGTTCTGCGTGCCACGGTAGGTGCCGTCGGGGTAGCCCAGGATGATGCCCTGACCAACCAGACGGTCAATAGCGTCCTTGGCCCAGTGACCGGCAGGAACGTCGGTCAGCGCAGGCACCTGAGGTGCGCTGGCGGGTGCCTCCGTCTGGGCAGCGGCCATGCCGAATGCCAGAGCGGCGGTGAGAACGAGCAAGCTTTTCTTCATACGAACCCCCAAAGGTTGTCGCGCGTCGGAAGCAACGAAAAACGGCTTCTGAAGGTGACGATGGGGCGAGTTACCGAGTTTCCTCTCCCGGAGTAGTTCACCGCGTCGTTCTCTCCCGCATGCGCAACTGTGTGGTGCAATCTGAGCGCCTCCCCCGAGATGGGTGTGCAGGTGTCAGATCAGAACGGATGATACAAGCATGAAGACAGGGGGGTCAACCCTGAGAACCCGATAAATTCGACATTCCGCCTCTCACCCCTCCTTTCTGATCAAGGTGTGAAGAGATGAACAACTCATGTGGCTCATTTTGGCGACGGCTGCGGCACCCCAGTTGCCTCGCGTCCTGAGGCATCTAGACTGGCGGCAAACCATGCGGGCAGCTCACCGCCGAAGTACTGGCGGCCCCAGGCTCTGGCCCAGGTATCGAAGGTTTGCGTGGCAATGGCGGCCCTGGCCCGCTCGACCAGCCGATGCAGATAGCGCAGATTGTGCAGCGAGAGCATGCGCGGGGCCAGCAACTCCTCAGCCCGCACCAGGTGAGCCAGGTAGGCGCGAGTGTAATGACGGCAGGCATAGCAATCGCAATCGTCATCAATTGGGCGCAGATCCCGGCGCGGCGCGCTGGAATTCAGGTTCAGGCGTCCGTCATCGGTCAGCGCATAGCCGAAGCGGCCAGTGCGGGTGGGATACACGCAGTCGAACATGTCGACCCCCAGCGCGATACCGGCCACCAGATCTTCAGGGTGCCCCACGCCCATCAGGTACCGGGGCTTGTCAGCGGGCAAACGGGCGGTGGTGAACTCCACTGCCGGGTACATCTCGGCCTTGCTCTCCCCCACGGCCAGTCCACCAATGGCAAAGCCAGGGGTCTGAAAGGGCAGGGTCAGGTCCAGGCTCTGCTGCCGCAAGTCCGGATGAATGCCCCCCTGCACGATGGCGAACAGTGCCTGATCCTCCCGCGATTTGAAGGCCAGGCAGCGTTCCAGCCAGCGCACAGTGCGCTCCAAACTTTGGGTAATGTACTCCCGCTCGGCCGGGAAAGGTGGGCATTCGTCGAAGGCCATGATCACGTCCGCCCCCAGTTCCTGCTGCACCTCGATGCTGCGTTCTGGGGTCAACTCCACCAGACTGCCGTCCAGATGGCTCTTGAAGATCACGCCCTGTTCGCTGATCTTGCGCAGATGCCCCAGGCTCATCACCTGAAACCCCCCCGAATCGGTCAGGAAGGGACCAGGGTATGCAGTGAAGCCCGGCAGGCCACCGTGGGCCGCCACCAGGGCCTCACCCGGCCGCAACATCAGATGGTAGGTATTGCCCAGAATCATCTGAGAGCCGATATCTAACAGTTCCTGCGGACTAATGCCCTTGACCGTACCCTGGGTGCCTACAGGCATGAACATCGGGGTCGTCACTGAACCGTGAGGAGTTGTAAAGCTTGCCACCCGCGCACGTCCATCCTGGTACTGAACTTGAAACTCGAACATACATGTATTGTGGCGCATCCGTCTACCCGCAATCCCAGCCTGAGACTGGAACCAGCTGGTTTTCGACCTCATTTCAGGCGTGTGCCAAGGCTCACAACACACAAAAAAAGCCCCCTCCGAGGAGGAGGGGGTGGGATGGAGCGGGAGACGAGATTCGAACTCGCGACATCTACCTTGGCAAGGTAGTGCTCTACCAGCTGAGCTACTCCCGCAAAACATGCGCCGAGGGGCGCATGGGAAGGGAAAAGAAAAAACCCCCGCAC